>CAIWRU010000129.1 GCA_903915155.1 uncultured Mucilaginibacter sp. | reverse complement strand
TGAAACCCTGGACCATCTGATCTGCGCCAACGACGAAGAAATAATTTCGACAAACGAATTCAACGATCTGAGGCAAAAATACAACGAATGCCATCGGCTACTAAATGGTTATATAACCTTTCTAACTAACGAAGGATCGAAGCCGGGTATTTAGGTATCAGTTACCGGTTAATCTGTGATTAGTTACCTGCTCCCAATAACCAACCATCCCGATAACTATCGGGACAACAAATAAAACCACTAAAAACTAATACAACTAATGGAACCACTACAACTAATACAACCACTACAACCAATACAACTAATACAACCACTACAACTAATTCAACAATGAAACCCCCATTCCTATTCTCAGCGGCGGTCATCATCCTAACAACCCTCAGCTCCTGGGGATTCTATGCACACAAACACATCAACCGTACAGCTGTTTTTACGCTGCCTAAGGCGATGGCGGGTTTTTATGAAGCCAATATCAACTTCATCGCTGCGCATGCAGTTGACCCGGATAAAAAGCGCTATGTAGACTCACTGGAGTCTCCGCGGCATTTTTTGGATGCCGATCGTTATGGGAAGCGACCGTTTATGAAACTGCCGGTAAAATGGAAGGAAGCGGTTAAAAAATATACGGAAGATACCATCAAGAAATACGGCACACTTCCCTGGGAAATCCAGGCGCAGTACTACTGGCTGGTGGATGCTTTTAAAAAGCATGATACCTCTGCTATTTTGAAGACATCTGCTAACCTGGGTCATTATATTGCCGATGCCCATGTGCCGCTGCACCTGACGCGAAATTTCGACGGGCAGCTCAGCGGGCAAACCGGCATCCACGCCCTTTGGGAAAGCCGGCTGCCCGAATTGTTCAGCGATAAATACAATTATTATGTGGGCAAAGCCAATTATATCGAAAACCCTTTGAACGAGGCTTTTAAGATATGCCGGGCATCGTTTAAATGCATTGATTCTGTTTTGTTGTTCGAAAAAATAATCAGCAAAAAATATCCGGCTGATAAAAAATATGAATTGATAAAGCGTAACGGCAAAACTGCCAGGGATTTTTCAAAAGCCTATGCAAAAGCCTATGATGCCAGCTTGAAAGGAATGGTGGAAAGACGGATGCGCTCGTCGATCTTAGAAACCGGCAGCTTTTGGTACTCGGCCTGGGTGGATGCCGGGCAGCCTGATCTGAACAAATTGATAGCGAAACCTTTATCATTAGGTGAAAAGCAAAAAATGCGAAAGGAAGGCACTTTGTATAAAGCCGGGAAAGTGTTAGCTTTAACACATTAATCATGCTCCGTAAAAAAACCGCAGCCCTTACCGACAAAAAAAATGTCATCCGCTGGCGCAGTCACGAGCCTACCCGCCTCGAAACGTTCAGTGATGCCGTATTCGCATTTGCGGTTACGCTGATCATTGTTTCGCTTGAAGTACCTAAAACATTTGATGAGCTTTTCGAGACCATGAAAGGTTTTGTGGCTTTTGGTGCCTGCTTTGCTATTTTGTTCCTGATCTGGAACAGTCAGAATATATTTTTCCGGCGCTTCGGGCTGACGGATCCCTGGACCACCGCCCTGAACGGTGCCTTACTTTTTGTGGTACTTACCTATACCTATCCCTTAAAATTCCTGTTTACACTTGTATTTTCGGGCAATACCTTTGTCGACCATGGCCGTTATATGCCGATGATCAGCGATGCACAGGTGCCTACGCTGATGTACGTTTACGATACCGGATACCTGGTGATTTACATGTTATTTTACCTGATGTACCGCCACGCCCGAAACCAGGCCGAAAGGCTTGAATTAACTGCCTACGAGCTTTTTGAAACGAAAACCCAGATGTATATCATCCTGATCAATGTATTTATTGGTTTACTGGGAATTGCCGTTACCTGGATTCTTCCTTTCGAAATGAAAGGCGCTTCCGGCTATACCTATATGGTGATACCAATAGTTTACTTTGTTTTCTTCAGGTTACGGGACCGCAAATCAAAGAAACAGTTCAGGGTTGTTATTTAGTCGATTTTTTTTTCGAAACGCGACTATTAATCCAGGCTACAACAGGTGGCAGCAGCGAAACGGCGATGATAGCCAGTGCGATCAATGAGAAATGGTTTTTGAAAAAAGGTATATTTCCCAGCCAAAATCCCGAAAAAAGAAAGATCAGTATCCAGGAGGCGCCACCGATCAAGTTATACAGGCTATACCGCAGGAAAGGCATACGCCCTACCCCGGCAACAAAGGGAGCAATAGTACGGATGATGGGCATAAAGCGACTCAGGATTATCGATTTGCCGCCATGCTTGTCGAAAAAAGCTTTGGTTTGTAAATAATAATCGAGTTTCAGTATCTTATTTTCAGGTTTAAACACTTTAGGGCCGAGGTAATTGCCGGCCATGTAATTAACCGTATTGCCGGTGAAAGCTGCTATAACTAAAATCAACGCCAGCAGGTAAATATTTAAACCGGTGTTGCCCGCAGCTATTAATGCGCCCGCAGCAAATAACAAGGAATCACCGGGTAGAAACGGCGTCACAACAAATCCTGTTTCCGCAAAAATGATCACAAATAAAATGAGGTAGGTCAATGCATGATACTGGGCAATGATAGCTTCGAGGTGCTTATCAATATGCAGGATAAAGTCGAACAGGCTTTTGATGAATTCCAATTTTTTAAACTTTTGGCAAAAATATAAATAAAAGACAGATTACTTATTAGTTATTGCGCCCATCGCGAAAGCAAGGCTATCGGTATGACCAACAAGACCATAACTATACAGCGTGTAAAGGTGGCCGTCCTGTACGGTAACATTGGGCAGCGTCCCGATAACAGCGGTGTTGGTGCCGGTTTGAAAAACCTGGAAATTATAGTTTCCAGCAGGCATTTCGATGTACTTTGATACGCTTTTATAGGTTAAATTAGTAAAACCCGGATCAAGGTAACCGTTGGCAACGATGTCAAAACCCGGCGACTGCGGTGAGGCATTAAGGAACCGAACTTTGGCCCGACCAATAGCAGGCGGGGCGGAAGTATCCGTTAAAAACACGTCACTGATACTGTTATCTGATTTCAATCCGGTTATAAACAGGGTGTATTTACAATTAGCTACCAATTTATCATTGCGAACGAGGATATTTCCCTGGATGGCCCCCGTGTTGGTCAGCTGATTAGGCGACGACCTCATCTGGAACGGCGTATCAATTGAAGTCAGGTTAAAATACCCCGAAGGCGCAGCATAAAAAAAGTTGTAGTTGTTGTAAATGTTATAGTCGACGTAAAGGCTCACCGGGCCCAATGCAGGGCTTAGGTTAATCACCTCGTATTGTATATTTAAGGAAGTAGCATTTTTGGTGCTGGTTTTACCGCAGGATGAAATAAACGGTGCTATAATCACACCCGTTAACAACATAAAAAGTACAGCCTTTATTCCGCCATTGCTCTTTTTACTCATCTTTCTTAATTATAATTGATCATTACAGCAAGGCTTAGAGCCGAGCTACCTGTGCCATTTAATTTGCCGGTTGTATAAATGGTATACGATCTGCCCTGCAGCAAAGCTACAGTTCCGCTTGCAACCGGCGTTGATGAACCGGATGGATAAAGTGTTACCGGCGCAACACTGCCGGTATCTGCCAAGCGGAAACCACTGGCCGCACCAAAACCCAGCCCGCTAAATTTTGATGCACTACCTACAACCAGGTCATAACTGGCTGTGCCTGGCGAAGCATTCACAAAACGCACCTTGCAAGTACCCTTTATGGTATCGGCTTTCAACGAATCAATTGTTTTAAAAGCCAGACTGGCAGATTCGCCGGCAATAAACAGCGAATAATAATGTGCGGTATCCAGATTTAATGGTAGGCTAAATAGTGGTTGTATAGTGCCCCCCGCGGTATTGAACACTTTTTTTACCTGGTAAGTTTGTGCAAATGCCAAAACACCAACATAGCCTGAAGCCACCTGCGGATACAAGTTGGAGTTGCTGTTGAGCCGGGTTCCGTTCATATAATAGTTTACACTATCGGCAGAAGCGTTCACAAAATTAAGGAAGGTAGTATGGTTTACTATGGGCGCATCACTGCTTTTTTTACAGGCTATCAAGCCCGTTAAAAAAACACCAAATAGTATTACATATAGCCTGGTATTCATCTTTATAATTGCTATAATAACTGTTATGCACGCACATTTGTTATTACAGTGAACAAAAAAGTCCGGGTTTTACGCCAGACTCTGGATTTGGATTTATAATTTAAGTTTAACAAAGCCGCTTTAAGGCAGCAAGGTTAAGCATAACTATTCAGCATTACGGGCATAACCAGCATCAGCACATCTTCATTCTCATCGCCACCCTGCGGCAACAATAAACCTGCACGATTTGGTGTCGACATTTCCAGCAACACTTCTTCGCTACCCAGGTTCTTCAGCATTTCTATCAGGAACCGGGCGTTGAAACCAATTTCCATATCATCACCATCATACTGGCAGGTTAAACGTTCGTGCGCCTCATTGGCAAAATCAATATCTTCTGATGATATATTTAATTCGCTACCGCTGATTTTCAACCTCACCTGGTGGGTGGTTTTGTTGGCATAAATAGCAACACGACTCAACGAACCTAAGAAAGCCTGGCGGTCTATAATCAGCTTGTTCGGGTTATTTTGCGGGATAACCGCTTCGTAATCCGGGTAACGCTCGTCTATTAAACGGCATACCAGGTTAATATTACCGAATTTAAAGAAGGCACTTGTACTGTTATACTCCACCGAAACATTAACATCATCCGAAGGCAATGCCGATTTCAATAAGTTT
>CAIWRU010000128.1 GCA_903915155.1 uncultured Mucilaginibacter sp. | reverse complement strand
TTTCTTCGGCTTTTTTCTTCCATTCTTCAGCATGGATATTCCAATCTTCCTGTTGTTTTTTCCACTCAGGACTGTTGAAATCTTCGGCCATTTTTTTCGATTGAACCTGTATATCAGCCATCTGCTTTTTCCATTCGGGACTGTTCATTTTTTC
Organism: uncultured Mucilaginibacter sp.; assembly: GCA_903915155.1. Lineage (GTDB taxonomy): Bacteria > Bacteroidota > Bacteroidia > Sphingobacteriales > Sphingobacteriaceae > Mucilaginibacter. Next base: position 6,522 of record CAIWRU010000128.1, on the reverse strand, counting down.
GGCCATTTTTTTCGACTGTATCTGGATGTCGATCATTTGCTTTTTAAATGCAGGGTTGTTGCGCATCTTTTCGGCCTGCACCTTTATATCCTTTATTTGCTTTTGAAATTCAGGGCTCATCCTAAATTTCTCAATATTGGCAAACTTAAGACTGTCATCAAACTTGTAGGTTAATCCGCCGAAATTTGGATTGGCTTTTAAAAACTCTGCCTTATCGGCTTCGGGCATTTCGTTCAATGAGTTGTATTCTTTTTTGTTGCCGTTATCGTCGGTTATTACAATTTTGAAGCTGGTTTTATGCGTTTTTGTGGTATCCGCAAAATTGTTGTTGGCAGCGGTATCGCGGGAAACCTTTATTTCTACTTTGTGCGATGCTACAGTTGATGGTTTCTCTTCCACAGGAGGAGCAGGCGGCGGGGGTGAAGCGGGGTCAGCCGGTTCTGCCTCGGGAGCGAACGGGTGCATAACAGCTTTAGTAATTTTATGGGCCATAGTTTTGGCTACGCTATATTGTGGTACCCCCCAGGCAAGCAACGTGCCTATGGCTGCAACTGCTACAATAACCAGCAGCTGAAATTTGGGTAGTGAATTGTTAGTTTCCATTGTGTTTAGTCTTTTTATTCTGTTTAATAAAGGGTACTTTTTTTGATTTGCCGATGCCATGGCCAGCGCATAATTCTGGTTATTTTGCTGGGCGATGATAAACAGCGCTTTTGAATAGGTGAAATTGTTGTATTCTTCTTCCATAACCATGTCATCGCAGCAATACTCGCGTTCCTGGCGTATGATTTTTGATATGAGCCAAACAAACGGGTTAAAGCAAAGTATGGTTTCCATAATGCATTGCAAAATGTTCAGCAGGTAATCATGGCGTTTTATGTGTGCCAGTTCGTGCATTAATATGGCCTCTACCTGTTCGCTATCAAGGTTATTAATTAGCGCGATAGGGAATATGATAATGGGCTTAAAATAGCCTATAGTTAAAGGTATTTGCACATGCTCAGAAAAATAAAGCGTTACCTTTTTAAGTACTTTTAGTTTTGCAGATAGTTGTTTGGCTTTTTCGGTCCACAGGCTGTTTTGGGTAAGGTTTTTTTGCTTGCGGATGTGATGCACATGTACAAAGCCGCCAATAAGTTTAAATGAGTGTAGCGTTAATCCCATCAAATACAAACCAGTTATGTAGGTTGAATACTTTGAAATGAATGCTTCGGCCTGTTGCAGCAGGGTAGGCATATATTTTATGCCGTATACAAAGGTGCTGCTACAGGTAACCACCGCATATTTTGCCATGGCGACATCGTGCATATATATGTTTACGAGGTTAGCCAAAAACCAGCACGAGATGATAACCAGGCCGAGGTAATATACATCATACCTGTATTTTGAACTAATGGCCGGGAAAAACTGCATGGCTAATTGCAGTACCACATATATGAGCAGGGCTTGCCCGCACGATTCAAATATTGCCTGGCCCAGGGCGCCTATGAAAATGCTACTTATCATAACCTTATTGTTTGTTTTCTAGTTGATTCAGGTACTGTTTTATCATGTCCAGTTCTTCTTTTGATGATTGCTGGTTGCTTAAAACCTGCATAATCAGCTGCGACGAAGAACCGTTAAAAACGGTTGCTAATATTTTATTTACGGCTGTGTTTTGTGCCTGCTCGCGAGTTATTATTGCTTTGTATAAATGCGTTTTTGCGGTTGTGTCACGCTCAACCAGCCCCTTATCATGCATTATCTGCATTAACTTAAGCGTGGTGGTATAGCCCGCATCTTTGGTTTTCTCCAAAATATCATGTACATCGCGTACACTGCATTGGCCTTTTTCCCAAATTATCTGCAGTATCTCCAGCTCGCTTTCTGTTGGCTTAATTTCCATTTTAATCTCCTATTACGAATTTCTTCGTACAAATATGTACGATAGAATTCGTATATGCAAATTATTTTACACTTTTTAACAAAAAAGACGAGTGGAAAAAGAAAATGTTACAAGCCCCCTCTAAATCTCCCCCGGTAGGGGAGACTTTTTTAGAAACTGCATATTTTAAAGCCCTCCCTTCCGGGGAGGGTTTGGGTGGGGCTGCTTAATTACTCTTTTGCAAAGTATTATACTTATTGCCATTGGCAGGGTCGGCCTGGTTAAGGGTGTTCATGGCTTGCATCCTGTCCTGGTTATCGGCTTTGCTGAAGATGGACACCAGTTCATCGCTTTTAGCCGAAAAAATCACGATAGGCAGTGTAGCCCCTAAGCGAGTGCGGTCTAACTGTGCAAGGATTGGTAATATGCTGGCTATCTCTTTTACGCCTTTGCCTGTGTTATCCGCCATAATATCTAATCCGTTACGGTGATAATCATACATAAAACCACGCAATGGCTCATAAACCTTATTGGTAAGATTTTCAGCAAGCCAGTAACGGTTAATGTTGCCATCGAAGGCTTTCCAGCCCTTGCTGTTTGATGTTTGCGCCAATGTAACTACGTTTTGGGCAAGATTAAAATAGGGCGAACCGCCCAGGCGAGAGAAGGTATCATAATCCAAACCGATAATTATATAGGCGTAAAAAGCCATTATCGAGCTTAAATTGCTTTGGAAATTCTGATCGGAAAAGTCAATAGTTTGGCCCTGGTTATAGGAAAAATTAATATCCTTATCATTCACAATAAAAAGCGTGCTGTTGTAGGACGAATTGAACACCGGCCTTGAGGATTGTACCTGCAATTCGCCGCTGAAACTACTGTTGCCGTCCCAACTGGTTATATTCAGTACAAATGAGCAATCAAAACGTTCCTGTGGTTGTATCTGGTCGGCGCACCATTTACGGCCATTCAAAAAATCCTTCATGGCGGTTTCCAGCTCGGTAAAAATACGCTTGTTGGTGGTTTGTATCTTTGGCGAAAGCACAGAAACGCGAGCGTTCAGATCCTGCGCATGGGCCGTGCAGCCTAAAAGGAATAGTATAATATAAACGCTTAATTGCTTCATTTTATCAGTCCGGCTACTTTTTGGCAAAGATCATACGCCACTTCGTTTTTGTTTTTTAACCCGTAGGCTGTTTTTTGCAGGCTGATATCAATAATAGTTATTTTATTTGTATCGCCCTTAAAACCGGCACCGGCATCGTTTAGCGAATTTAACACAATTAGATCAAGATTTTTCTTTTGCAGCTTTTGTATGGCGTTTTGTTCCTCGTTATTGGTTTCCAAAGCAAAACCAACCAGTATTTGGCCGGGCTGTTTTTTGCTGCCGAGGGTTTTTAAAATGTCGACAGTAGCTTTCAGGTCGATGTTGAGGTTATTGCCCTGCTTCTTTATTTTTTGTGGTGATACATCCACCGGTGTATAATCGGCTACGGCGGCGCTCATGATACAGGCGGCGGCATCAGGGTAATATTGCTCACATGCTGCCAGCATTTCGGCGGCAGTGGTCACATCAACACGTTTAACTGATGGTTGCTTATTTATTTGTGCCGTTGGCCCGGTAACCAGCGTAACATCGGCCCCCATAAGCGCAAACTGATCGGCAATGGCAAAACCCATTTTGCCCGATGAATGGTTGCCTATAAAGCGCACCGGGTCGATGGCCTCATAAGTAGGACCGGCGGTTACCAGTATTTTTTTACCCGTTAGCGGGAGTTTTTTTTTTATTTCGGCAGCAATAAAGCCAATGATCTCTTCCGGCTCAGCCATGCGGCCCTCGCCATGCAGTCCGCTGGCCAGTTCGCCTATGCCGGGGTTGATGAGTATGTTGCCGAATGATTGTAGTTTGGCAATGTTTTGTACCGTTGAAGGGTGCTTCCACATATCCAGGTCCATTGCAGGGGCAAAGTACACCGGGCATTTAGCCGAAAGATATACGGCCGTCAACAAGTTATCACAAAGGCCATTAGCCATTTTTGCCAGGGTATTGGCGGTTGCCGGGGCAATAATAAAAGCGTCGGCCCACAAGCCCAACTCAACGTGATTGTTCCATTCACCGGTCTCAGGCGCGAAATAATCAACCAGTACCGGTTTTTTCGAAAGAGTGGAAAGCGTTAAGGGAGTAATGAAGTTAGTAGCATCGGGGGTCATGATCACCTGCACTTCGGCACCGGATTTAACTAATAACCGAACTAACAGGGCTGATTTGTAAGCCGCTATACTACCACAAATACCTAAAACTATCTTTTTATCCTCAAGCATAAGCCCCCTAACCCCCTAAAGGGGGAATAAAATGGTAAAGTTTAAAATTAACAAAAAAAACTCCCCCAAAAGGAGAGTTTTATATCTTTTGCTCCCCCTTCAGGGGGCCGGGGGGCTATTGCTCCTTAGCCGGGTTGCGGTAATAAACCTTACCATCTAAAAATTCCTGAACTGCAACCAATGATGGTTTTGGCAGTTTTTCGTAATATTTAGATATTTCAATTTGCTCACGATTCTCGAATATCTCTTCAAGGTTATCGTTCGATGAAGCAAACTCCGATAATTTCTGGTGCAACTCTTCCTTTATATTGTTCGAAAGCTGGTTTGCCCTTTTCGACATAATTACGATCGATTCGTAAATGTTGCCGGTTTCAGTATCCAATTCGCGCAAATCGCGTGTTACTGTGCTGCTTGCAACGGCAGGCTTGGTTACATTAGTACTCATATCTTTTAATTTGGTATTTTCTGATTATCATTCCCTTTTTCTGATGTCGGTTGGGTTTTCACCGAGTCTTTTTTAGCCAATTTGCGGGCAAGTTTTTCGTCCACAGCTGCTTCGGCCAATATTTTTTTAGCGTTTTCTTCACCATGCCCGGCATCTTTTTTCAAGCTTTCTACATCGGCCAGGTACTGGCTTTTCGGGTATTTCTCTTTAAACTGGTCGGCATCAGTAATGGCCAGTGTAAAGCGGTCTTCCTGGAAATATTCCGAGCTTGCCTTGGCATATAAATACTGTGCCTTAATGGTTAAAAACTCCATTTCCTCGGCGTATTTAGTATCTGGGTAATCACGCAGCGAGTTGCCGAACGATATAACCGCGGCCTGGTAATCGCCAATTGTTAAATATAACTTCGAGTTTGCGTATGATTTTTCTTCCAGCTTATCGCGCAGGTTTTGTATCAGCTTGCTGGCTTCTGCAACACGTTCGCTTTTAGGGTACAGGTTAATAAACAACTGTAAGTTGTCAATAGCGCTTTGGGTATTGGTTTGGTCGAGCGAGAATATAGGCGAATCAAGGTAATAGCAATAAGCCGCCATAAACCGGCACTCCTCCGCTCTTGAACTGGTTGGATACGTATCGGCAAAAGTTTTAAAATGGTAACGTGCCGAAGTATAATCCCTCAGTTTGTAGTTGGTGTACGCGTAATAATAGTACAGGTCTTCGGCTTGTTCCTGCCCACGGTAACGTGTTACCAGTACATCAAACAATTCCAAAGCCTTACTATAATCGTGTTTGTTGTAAAGCCTTATGGCTTCCTTATACTTTTTAGCGTTATCGTTACTCGCTTTTAACTTTTCAAACTTGCTTTTACAGCTTCCGACAGCAAGTATCAACACAATTAAAAGTCCGCCTAATATAGATTGTTGTTTTTTAAACATCGTGCAAAGATAGTTGAATAATATAAATCAGTCAATTATTTATTTTACCGGCTAATATATAGCCCCTTTTTTACAGTACACTTATATATATAGTGTATTTAACATGTTTTAACAGTTGGCCAGTGCTTGGTAGTTAATGGCGCATAGTATTTATATTTAGTGGTTGATGATGGGTGATGCTATATAGTATATAAATGGTGATTGCTATTATTATTATATAGTATATATGGGGGTAGGGTTTTTATTTGATGGCCCATTGTTATAATGGCTTTTAGTGTTGTGGTTATGAATAGCTAGGCGTGGTTATATAGTATATATGTACCAACCACTAATTAACTAATCTCTCATCTCGAATATTTGGGCGTTGCCTGCGGCCCGCGCTATTCACTCATACGCCTGCAGGCCTTAGGCGCATGGCCGGTATCTGTTGTTATCGCTAACGCAAAGTCTCTGAACTCGAATTTGTGGAATTATAGAATTAGCAGAATTCTAAAAATTCATCCAATTCTTAAAATTCGGGTTCAGACAATCCTCGGCATGAAATTTTTCCACCTGATTTGCAACGCCTTACAATAACACTTAAAAAATAAGTTGCCTTGCGTTTGAATAAACCGAAAATGTGCTTACCTTTGCAGCCCGCAAAACAGGGAACAGGAGTTTTAAATTAACATAAAAAATATTTAAAATAAATGTTGCAGAAGTTAAAAAGGTTCGTACCTTTGCAGTCCCAAAACAAGGGACGCTGAAAAGCGAAAGAGAAGGAAGCGACTTCCGGATCATTAAACGTTGAAAAGTTATCCTCATCAAAAGGGATCTCATATAATCTGAACCGTGACGGGGAAGAGCAAAGTTCTTTTAAGAAATAGAAAATCATGTAGCGTACAGGCTAGGAAGAAAGGAGCGAAGGCGAGGCGTAAGCCGAACTTAGCGACTGACAGAATAGTTTGAGACGAAAC
>CAIWRU010000127.1 GCA_903915155.1 uncultured Mucilaginibacter sp. | reverse complement strand
TTACAAAATCTGTTATAAAATCGCCGCCACCATTGGGCAGGCCCAGGGTTATTTTTTGGGGAGGGGTTTCAACGCTATATTTTTCAGGCAGGTGCATAACAAGTGTATATCTTGTTACCGATGGCATTCCCCAATCAACAGGGTAGGTTCGGTCCCTTAATTTAAAGGGATTTACTTCGAGCCTGTCCATTACATACGGGTTAAATTTAAAATGGTCGTGATCCATGTTATCATATTCCTTTACCTCGATCTCGTATTTTTCGCTTACTGCTTCATCAAGGCTATCGACATTTGAAACACTTGAACTTAATATTTTGAACCGTGAATGCTCGCCAAGGTTTTCAACGTATTCATCAACCGAATTGAATTTTTTTATTTCTTTTCTTTTCTCATAAGCTTCGTAACCCAACGAATAATGGGTCATTGTCCCTTTTATCTTGCCGTCGGGCTGCAACGTTAAGTCGAGCATTACAGTGCTTATCTGCTTTTCAGGCGAAGTCATATCTATCCAGTATGACGGCTTATCCAGGCTCATTACCCGCCCCTGGTCGTTTAAACAACGCATGGGTAATAATCCGAATGATAACATTGGGTCGGTTGCATCAAGTAAATAGCTTTTGTCGCCAATATCAAGTTTGGCGATTACATAATTAAAACTTGATATTGAAGGGTAAAGTTTGTTTACAAACCCATTTTCCCTTGTTGAAAGCAATACTGCTTCAGCATTCAGTCCTGCCGCTTTTAGCGCTGCTGCTAATGACAGGTTTACTTCTGCAGCGTTGCCTGTATGGTTATCCAGAGCGGTACGGATGCCGTCACCACTACCAAAGTCGTCTATCTCGTTCCATTTAATAGCTTTCTTAATATAGGCATAAATAGCTTTGGCTTTTTCAAGGTCATCGGTTTTACCTCCTATTACCGGCGCTATTTTATCTTTAAACAACCCCGTTTTTTTTAATTGCGTACCAAAATATTCTGCATGCTTTAAATCATAATCAATATCTTTCCAATCCTTGGCTATCTTAATATTGCCTCCACCACTAAGGCTGGTCTCATCTGAAAGTTCAAAATTTATAGCCGATATGAAGTTCCGTGGCGCAGTCATATCATCTTCAATTATAAACGCCGGTATATCGCTCATACCATATGTAAAATGAGAGCAATCGCAATTTGCACCATGAAAGGAAAAGCACCCTCGTTCAACCTCTGCGAAATTCTTTGATAATTTTAACCCACCGACGATTGAAGCGTTGAAATTCCAGAAAGCAGGTATGTGAACATCATATTCGGAGTAAATCTTCGGCAGATTACTTTGGAAATCCCACGAATGAAATGTGCGGATATACGGCGATATAAGTTTATATTTATATTCAACCAGGCAGCCTGCGCGCAAAGCAGGCATAGCAAATTTTAATGTGCTCCAGTGTTTACTGTCTTTAACGGTATATATTTTAGCCGGATTAAGCTCAGTTTTGGTGACCGCGCCGTTTTCATCGGATGAGATAGTTATCCCTTTAATATCTTCAATCTTTTGATAAGTCATTCCATCCTCACTATAAAAAGGTATCTCTATGTTACCTTCCTTAAACGCAGTTTTATCAAATATTTTTATTTTAACATGGTATTCGTACACTAGATTTATATCATCATCGCCAGTCCGTGCTATTTCGGCCCGGCCATGCTCCAATAAAACCACCGCGTGCGCCGAGGTATCTTTATCATACCTCTTCATGGTTAAATCTTCCACCTTAAAAGCACCAAATTCAAAATCTTGCGATCGTGCTGTAATAGATAATAATGATAAGGTTAAAGGAAGGGGTAAAAATTTTCTCATAGTTTGTTAAATTGATTTAGGATTGTTGAAAGTAAGAATAATAAAGCCTTTTCAAAAAAAGATTTAAAATTATTGTAAGCATTGTTTGTTATACTTTTGCACCTTTGCAATCCTTTACTATTTGAATAATGAAATTGAATTTAAAACGGCCACTGGCCTTTTTCGACCTTGAGGCTACCGGAACTAATATAGGCGCCGACCGCATTGTTGAAATATCGGTAATAAAACTTAACCCTGATGGGAGCGAGGATGTAAAAACATGGCGGGTAAACCCCGAAATGCCAATCCCGCTTGAAACATCGCTGATACACGGTATTTATGATGAGGACATAAAAGGCGAACCTGTTTTTAAAGCTCTTGCAAATGATGTAGCTAAGTTTATCGGTGATAGCGACCTGGCGGGTTTTAATTCGAACAAGTTTGATATACCTATGCTGATGGAAGAGTTTTTACGTGCAGGCGTATTATTTGACCTCGAAAATCGCCATTTTGTTGATGTGCAGAATATTTTTCACCAGATGGAGCAGCGTACCCTAAAAGCCGCTTACCAGTTTTATTGCAAAAAGGATATTATTAACGCGCATTCGGCCGAGGCGGACACAAGGGCTACAATGGAGGTGTTAATAGCGCAGGTGGCAAAATATGAGAATATAGAATGGGAAGATAAGAAAGGCAATAAAAGTGTCCCTGTTATAAACGATATTGAAGCCCTCCATAAATTTACCAATTTAAACAAGCCGGTGGATTTTGCGGGCCGCATGGTTTATAATGATAAAGGCGAAGAAACCTTTAACTTCGGTAAGCACAAGGGCAAAAAGGTTGAAGATGTGTTTAACATTGAGCCAAGCTATTATTCATGGATGATGCAGGGTGATTTCCCTTTGTACACCAAACGCAAATTGGAGGAAATATACAGCCGCTTTAGCGCGAAAAAAGCTGCTGAAAGGCAGGCAAAACCGGCACAGCCAGTACAACCTAAACAGGAAACGACAACTCCAAGAATCGATTTCCAGAAAAAGGAATTTACGAAAACCGATCATACAAAAACCGCTTATCAGAATAAACCATTCAAAAAGCCGGAAGAACCTGCCAAGCCCGTTGATGAGGATATGCTGAAGTTACTGGCTAATAAGTTTAAGAAAGGTTAATGATAGATCAGTTAATTAGAGGTTAGAAATTAGGTTTAGCTAATCACCAATTAACTAATCTCTCTCTAATCACTAACACGCAGAAACTCTATGTTTCTTTTAAGCCCACTGAATTTGGTGCGTTTTACGGCAGATGTTTTGAATACTTTTTGAAAAACATCCTCTGTGATATCCTGCCAGTCATTATGAGTCATGCCTAACAGTTCGGGATGCGGGGCGAATGCGGGTTCTTTGTTTAATACAGAAAATTTATTCCAGGGGCAAACATCCTGGCATACGTCGCAACCAAACATCCAGTTGTCCATTTTACCTTTAAATTCGGTTGGTATTGCGTTTTTTAGTTCGATAGTGAGGTAAGAGATACAACGACTGCCATCGACAATATAAGGCGCTACAATGGCTTCGGTTGGGCAGGCATCAATACAGCGGGTGCAGCTGCCGCAATGGTCAGCAGTAGGTTCAATGTCGTATTCCAGTTCTATATCAACTATCAGCTCTGCTAAAAAGAAAAATGAGCCAGTTTTTTTACTGATGAGATTGGTGTTTTTTCCTATCCAACCCATGCCCGCTTTTTTAGCCCAGGCTTTATCCAGTACAGGCGCCGAATCAACAAAAGCACGGCCGTTTACTTCGCCTATTTTTTCGTTAATTATATGTAATAGTTGCTTTAGTTTATCCTTTATTACGTGATGATAATCAGCGCCATAAGCATATCGTGATATTTTCGGAGCGGATGTATCCTGTTGGATATCTTCAGTATAATAATTAAGCCCCAGGGATATTACAGAATGGGCATCATCAACCAGTAAACGTGGGTCGAGACGCTTGTCGAAATGGTTTTCCATATACTGCATCTCGCCGTGCATACCTTTGTTTAGCCATGCTTCGAGGCGTGGGGCTTCTTCTTCTAAAAATTCAGCTTTGGCTATGCCACAAAACATAAAGCCGAGGTTTTTGGCCTCGGTTTTTATTAAGTTGCTATATGCCTGTTTGTTGAGCTGCACTAATACAAAGATAATACAAATAAGAATAGTGTTTAAGATCGCGTAGAAACCAAAAACGCTTCCTGTTTACGGGAAGCGTTTTAATATTATAAGTTACAGCCAATTAGAAACTTTGCCTTACACTTTTGCTGAATGTTTTAGTTGTCCAGTAACCGCTGTCTAATATTCTTCTAACGGTCATTAGCGGATCTTCGGGGTAACGTTTATCAGCTAACTGGAAGGCCATTTTAAAGCCGCGTTTTCTAAGCTCGGGCAAGTTGGTTTTGTTCCATATGCCGAATGGATAAGCAAAGTAATCCATTTTTTTACCGGTAATCTCTTCCAGTTTTTTAGTGGGCTTGTCTATCTGTATCACCCAATCATCCTTTTTAGGGTTGGGGTCGTGTTTGTACTTGCTTACCATGTGGTGATCCCAGGTGTGGCTGGCAATTACGTTTCCTTCATCACTAAGTTGTTTTACCTGCGCCGAACTCATGTAATGCGGCCTGCCCAATGATACCGTCATGATAAAATACACGCCCTTAAAGCCATATTTTTGAAGGGTAGGACGTGCAACTTCAAACTGGTCGAGGTCGGTATCGTCGAAAGTAAGCATGATGGGCTTGCTTGGCAGCGGGGTACCTTTGGTTAAATAATTATAAAGCTGATCGGGCAGAATAGTGTGGTAACCGCTGTCGGCCAGCATTTTAATATGTTCTTTGAATGAAGCAGGTGGGATGATATAATCCTTGGCGGTTTTGGAATCCTTCGGCCGCCAATCGCGTATCTGGTGATAGCAAACAATTGGCACTTGTTTACGGGCCATAATAGCCGCGGTATTTCCTTGTGCCTGCGCGGCGAAAGTTCCTATTAAACCTAATGATAATACTGAAAAAAGTTGTTTTAACATGATATACGGGGATATTGCTATTGAAAATTTAACGCCGCTAAAGTAACAAGTTTTAAAACGATAGCTACCTCAACTTATAAACAATTCAACATCAGTATTCATTTACAGCACTATACGTTTGCCTTCTTTTATTGAACGTTTAGCCGCGTCTAATATTTCCATTACGGTGATGTTATAATTTAATGACGACTGATCATCAGTGCCGGATATCTGGTGATTTAACACCGCTGTTAAGTAAACGATAGGATCATTTATGGGTGCCGACAGCGAGGGGACATCTTTTGACCCTATAATTTTTTCACGCATACGGCTTACAATATGGCTGGTATCTAAGGCGTGCAGGTAGCCTGTTTCACCAAAAACTTCGAAATCTTTGATGGAGAACGGCCAGTTCCATGAGCCTTCAATTTCACCGGTAGCGCCTTTGTATTCAACTATAATAGTCGCATCATCCTCAACTTTTGGATACACCTGTGGCTTGTAGTGCCTTGCTATAGCCGTAACTGCTATGGGGCGTTCGCCGTGCATCATCCAGGTCATTTGGTCGGCGCCGTAACAGCCAAAATCGTTAAGGGCACCTGCTCCGTTTAGTACAGGATCGGTAAGCCAGGCTAAAAATTCCTCGCTGCAGCCAATTTCTTTTGGCCCCTGGTGCCCATCGTGCGCTACCATTCTTTTTATGGACCCAATGGTGCCAGCATTAACTGTATTATAAATATCGCGGGTTGACTGGTACCAGGTTGTTTCATAATTAACCAAAAATACAGTATGGTTTTTAGTAACTAACTCTTCAATGCGTTTGGCTTGATCCAGCGTCGCCGCCATTGGCTTTTCAACCATAACCGGTATACCCAGCGGGGCGCAAATTTCAACTATATCAACATGGTTAGCAGCGGCGTTGTAACCTAAAACTGCATCTGGTTTCTTTTTCAGCACCATGGTTTTAAGGTCCGTAAAGAAAAGCGAATCGGGGATATGGAATTGCTTTCCAAATTTTACCCATAAGGCTTTATTTGGTTCGGCTATGCCTACAATATCTGCTTTACCATCGCGATAGCGGCTTAGGATACCGTAAACGTGGTTGTGATTTAACCCGGCGACGCCTAAACGTAAACTTTTTTGGGCATTGACCTGAGTGGTTAAAACATTTAGCAACAAGGCCAATAGCAGGGTTGTTTTGATGCTTTTCATAATTGTTAGCAGATAATTTATAGGTTAGTTTTTAAAACAATGACGGATTACCACCCAATTTTATTTTACCAAGGTGCTTGTAAGCGCTTTCGGTAGCCTCACGGCCACGGGCGGTGCGCATTAAAAAGCCTTCCTGTATTAAAAATGGCTCGTAAACTTCTTCAATGGTGCCTTCTTCTTCGCCCACAGCTGTAGCTATGGTTTTAAGCCCTACAGGGCCGCCTTTAAACTTCTCGATGATAGTAAGTAGTATTTTATTGTCCATCTCATCAAGGCCGTGCTCATCAACGTTTAAGGCATTAAGGGCATACTTAGCAATGGCGGTATCGATGTTACCATCACCTTTTATCTGGGCGAAATCGCGGGTACGGCGTAATAAGGCATTGGCGATACGGGGGGTGCCTCGGCTGCGGCGGGCGATCTCGTATGCACCTTCATCGCTGATAGGGGTTTTTAAGATTGATGCTGAACGCAATACAATAGTAGTAAGCAACTTAGCATCGTAATATTCCAGCCTTGAATTGATGCCGAAACGGGCGCGCAGGGGTGAGGTAAGCAAGCCCGAACGGGTAGTAGCGCCAACCAATGTAAACGGGTTCAGTGATATTTGCACCGAACGGGCATTGGGGCCGCTTTCGAGCATTATATCTATCTTAAAATCCTCCATAGCCGAATACAGGTATTCTTCAACCAAAGGACTAAGACGGTGTATCTCATCGATAAATAGAATGTCACCTGTTTCAAGGTTCGTTAGTAATCCCGCAAGGTCACCGGGTTTGTCGAGTACGGGGCCAGAAGTTATTTTAATTCCGACACCCATTTCGTTGGCTATGATATAGGATAGGGTGGTTTTGCCTAATCCCGGTGGGCCATGTAGCAAAACATGGTCGAGTGCTTCGCCACGCTGGCGGGCCGCCTGAACAAATACTTTTAAGTTGGCTAATATTTTATGCTGACCGGTAAAATCTTCGAATGCCTGCGGGCGCAAAACTTTTTCAATGTCACGCTCGGCAGGAGAGAGGCGTTCGCGGTCGGGATCAAGATTCTCGTTCATTTGCCAACGAATTTAGCAATTATTTCGGATTTCGGATGTTCGATTTCGAAATTATCCGATTTGTTACATTATTATAAATCCGAAATCGAACATCCGAAATTCGAAATGGAATTATCCTTCAGGATATTTCCTGAAAATACTGTTTATTTTCATTTGTATCACTCCAAAAAATGCTTCTTTAAATATGCCTGTGGACATTTTTGATGTGCCTGCGGTGCGGTCGGTGAATATGATGGGAACCTCAACCAATGAAAAACCGTGTTTTATGGCGGTATATTTCATTTCTATCTGGAAAGCGTAGCCAACAAATTTTACCTTGTCCAGACTTATTGTTTCCAGTACCTTCCGTTTGTAGCACATAAAACCGGCTGTGGCATCCTGCACATTAATACCTGTTATAAAACGTACATAAACCGATGCAAAGTAACTCATCAGTACCCGGCTCATGGGCCAGTTAACCACGTTTACACCGTGAATATATCGTGAACCTATAACCGCGTCCGCCCCGGCTACAGCAGCTTCACGGAGCTTAAGCAGATCGTCAGGGTTATGTGAGAAATCGGCGTCCATTTCAAAAATGTAGTCGTACTGCCTTTCAATGGCCCATTTAAAGCCATGGATATAAGCAGTGCCTAATCCCTGTTTGCCAGCGCGTTCTTCAATAAATAAGCTTTCGGGGTATTCAGTTTGCAGGCTTTTTACAATAGCGGCTGTGCCATCGGGCGAACCGTCATCAATGATTAATAAATGAAAATCGTGCGGAAGGGAAAATACTTTACGGATCATCCGTTCAATGTTTTCCTTTTCGTTATAAGTTGGTATAATAACTATGCTATCGGGCACTTAAAAATTGGCTTTGGGGGTATAAATATAAAATATAAAACGTCAAAAGTACAGGGATTTTATGAGGTATAAAAATAAAAAAGCAGGAGAGTTGTAAACTTTCCTGCTTTTTTTACAATGATGAGATACTTTATAAATTATCAGTATCTGCAATAATTTTGTTTTGATCTACCGGAATAGGATCCAGATATGGGTCTGTTATATAATTATGTTCCTTTAATCGTGGCGAAACAAACATAAATGCCACCGTAAACACGGTTACCAGGCCCACAAAGAACCAATAATAGTTTGTTGTGTTTGAAAGATAGGGAGCTAAAAATCCCTTATTAGCAATATTATCATTAACCATACCTGTAAATAAATTACCTACCGAAACTACTAACAACCAGATAGCGGTCATGGTGCTTTTCATTGATTTCGGGGCATGGGTATAGGCGTATTCCAAACCGGTAATAGATACCAGTACCTCGGCAGCTGACAATATTACATAAGCAAATATTTGCCACCATATAGATGGCGAGCCACCGTGATCAATATTTGATTGTATTAACGCGATAATTACAAAGGATAAGGCTGTTAACACCAAACCTGCACCTATGCGCCTTAACGGGGTTGTTTTTAGTCCTATGCTATCCAAATATGGGTACAGCCAATAATTGAATACGGGTATAAATAGCAGTAAGAATACAGGATTAAATGTTTGAACCTGGCCCGGCAACATTGTAAAACTAAATGAGCCCATGTTGATTACGCGATTCATTTTACCGGCCTGGATAACCCATTCAGAAAGGTTTTGATCCCATACCGCCCAAAACGCAAACGCAAAAAAGAACACGGCCATTACACGGTAAACGGCTTTTACACCGTCAACACGTTCATGGTTATGGTTTGCTTTAGCAGCATCGAGCCAATGGCCGCCTTTTGGTTTTTTACTTTGATTGAATAATGCATCGAAAGAAATGAATACAAAATTGTCCTTATTAACTCCAGCTGGTGGAACTCTTATATACATTTTACGGCCTGAAAAGAAAATTATAGTGGCTATGCCCATTAATATACCGGGAATACCAAAAGCCCATTTAGCGCCATATTTGTCATATATTTCAGGGAT
>CAIWRU010000126.1 GCA_903915155.1 uncultured Mucilaginibacter sp. | reverse complement strand
TCCGTATCGCGGGATATTTTATCCCTAAAAAATAGCCTGATAAACACAATGTCACTACCCAGGCTACGCTACCTATTATGTTGTACAAAGTAAACTTTCTGAGGTCAACCTTAACAACACCTGCAAAGATAGGGGCAAAAGTTCTAATTATAGGGAAAAATCTGCCCAAAATTAACGCCATACCACCATATTTGTCATAAAATTGCTGTGCCATTACAACATAACGCTTCTTAAACAAGAATGAGTCGTTTTTGTTGAACAAAATCGGCCCCGTTCGGTATCCAAACCAGTAACCCGCGTAATTACCTAATACACCGGCAATTATAAGCGAGGCAATGAGCGTGGTTATTTGTATTTCGAATATGCCGTTGGCGCATAAAAGGCCAGCCATGAACAACAGGTAGTCTCCTGGCAAAAAAAAGCCAAAAAACAGGCCGGTTTCAGCAAAAACAACGATAAGCAAGAAGAAAAATCCCCCCTTGCTTATAATGGATTGAGCGTCCGTTAAATTTTGAAGGTGTTCCCAAAAATTTTCCATTCACTATATCTGTAAATCTACAAATATTATATCAATTTGTAGTACAGCCTTATTTTTATTAAATAAGGTTTGATATAAATGTTGGATATATACCTATAAGTATGGTAATCAGCGCCGAAAGGCCCAAAACAAAGTTATAATAAGCCGGAATTTGTACTTCGCCTGTTTCGGCAGTATTGAAATACATGGCAACAATAACCCTGAAATAGTAGAAAATACTTATAATGGCATTTATTACAGCAAGCACAACCAACCAAACCTGGTATTGTGACAGCGCTGATGAGAACATGAAGAACTTACCTATAAACCCGGCAGTAAGCGGTATACCAGCCAGCGACAGCATTGATATGGTTAATACAAATGCCAGGAACGGATTCTTTTTCGCAAGACCATTAAAGCTATCGAAATTATCGCTCCCTGCTTGCTGACTAACCAGTATAAGCGAACCGAAAGCAATTATTGAGGCGATGGAATAAGCAGTAGCATATACGAATACCGAATTAGCCGAACTTGCACCTAACGCCACAATGGCAAACAGCAAATAACCCGCGTGTGATATACTTGAGAATGCCAGCATACGTTTAAAGCTACGCTGGTAAAGGGCAGTGATGTTGCCTATAAATAACGTTAATATGGTAATAACCAACAAAGCCGGCATCCAGAAAGCTGACAGGGTTGAAAAACATTCGGTAAATAAACGCAGGAATGCTGCGAACCCGGCGGTTTTAACCACTGTTGACATGAAAGCGGTAATAAGGGTTGGCGAACCTTCATAAACATCAGGCGTCCAGAAATGGAACGGTGCCGCGCCAACTTTGAAACACAGACCCACAATTATTAGCGCGATGCCTACATAAAACATCGGATCGATATTGCGGGGATGAGCCAATACCCAGTCGCGGATATCCTGCAAGCCGAATGAACCTACTGAACCGTATATTAACGTGATACCAAATAACAGGAAGCCGGTTGAGAATGCACCCATTAAAAAGTATTTTAAAGCTGCTTCGTTTGATGCGAAATCATTCTTTTTAATACCTGCCAATATGTACAGGCTTACCGACATAATTTCGATACCGATAAAAAGCATAACCAAATTATAGTACGAAACCATAACTATGATACCCGCCAGCGAGAATAGAATGATGGCATAATATTCGGCAACGTGGCTGCTTATTTTCTCAAAATACCCTTTTGAGAGCAATACAATAAGTATGGTAGATATAATAGTGATAGCCGAAAAAGCAATGGCGTAATTATCAAACAGCATCATTCTGCTATAGATAGGCGTAGCGCCACTGTTCCATTGCATTACAGCTAAACCCAGGGCAACCACCAGGCCCAATACCGTAACCGGCAACAAGGCCTTTTGGGCTTTATATAAGCCCAGGTACAAAAGCACAATAGGTAAAACAGATATGAGTATTAAGGTATTCATGTTGTTTTTTTAATTCTTATCTAATTTTGGTTCAGCTATTATTAATTATTTAAACCCATTGTTTTAAAAACAACTGACGATAATAACTTATCAACCGATGCCTGAGACAAATGCAAAATAGGCTGCGGGTATACACCCAGTACAATAATTAATACACAAATTATAGCAAGCACTAATTTCTCCGATCCGGTGATGTCAGTAAATGTGGCGGTTAATGTGTTGGTTTCGCCCTGCATTACATTTTTGTACATGCGCAGCATATATACCGCGCCAAATATAATGGTGAGGCCAGCCAACGCTGCAAATACTATACCTACTTGATACACGCCGTTCAATAGCAAAAATTCGCCGATAAAGCCATTGGTTAGTGGCAACGCCACTGTACCCAGTACAATAATTAAAAATGCGGTGGCAAATAATGGGGCCTTTTTAGCAATACCGCCAAGCTGACCAATATCCCTTGTATTTAAACGGCGGCTGATAATATCCCATATGAAAAATAAGCCCACAATATTGATACCGTGATTAAGCATTTGTAACAGCGCGCCCTGCACACCTTGCTGGGTAAGGGTAAACAAACCCAAAGCTATAAGGCCAACGTGTGCTATTGACGAGTAGGCTGCCAGTCGTTTACCATCTTTTTGAGTGAATGCTATTATTGAGGCATATATGATACCTATAATGCAAAGTACAATTACTGTATTTTCCCAACTTACCAGTACAGGCATAATATGTACAAAGCCAAGTGGGCAATTTGGCAATAACCAACGCAACACACCATACAGGCCCATTTTTAACATGATACCAGCCAGCATCATACTGCCTGCCGATGGCGCTTCGGTATAAGTATCGGGCTGCCATGTGTGGAAAGGAAACACCGGTATTTTAATGGCAAATGCCATGAAGAACGCTGCGAAGACCCAAGCTTGCTGTGTAGCATTTAAGTGCAGGTTATAAAACTCTGCAAGATCATAGGTATGGTTTGGGGTTTGCAAATACAGGTAGATAATACCTACCAGCATAAATAACGAGCCTGCAAAAGTGTAGATGAAGAATTTAAGGGTTACACGTATGCGATTTTCGCCGCCCCATAAGCCGCAAATAAAGTAAATGGGTATGAGCGCAGCTTCCCATCCTACATAAAACAAAAATCCGTCTAAAGCGGTAAATACCACTAACATGCCGGCCTGCATAAACAGTATCAACGCGTAAAACGCCGACGCCCTTTTATAGGTATGCTGATAAGTGCTTAGTATAATGATAGGTACCAGCAAGGTGCTAAGTAATACCATTATCATACTTATACCATCAATCCCGGCTGAAAAATATATGCCAAATTTTGGTATCCACGGTACATCAACAGCAAACTGAACCGAAGCATCGGGAACAAATTTTGTGAGGAAGAATGCAGTAACACACAATTCGGCAACAGCAAAAAACAAAGCAACATATTTTGCTACTTCATTTTTTAGTAATAAAACAGCCAGTGCTGCAACTACAGGTAAAAAAATTAATATACTAACCGTCATTTTATATATTGTAAACGCTAAGGTTTATATTTTAACTAAACTATATACTAATATGGCAATAATGCCTATCACCATCATAAATATGTAAAAGCCCACATTGCCTGTTTGCAGCAAACGTAAACCCTTGCTGGCTTCAACCGGGGCATCGCCTATACCATTTACCAGGCCATCGATACCTTTACGGTCTACCTTGTACAGTAAGCCCGATAAAGCGTCGAGTGGTTTACGTATCAATGCATCATATATTTCGTCAACATAAAATTTATGATATGAAAGATTTGACAGGAATGAACGTTCTTCAGTGTCCGCAACCGGCACATTCGCATTTTTATTATATTTAATAT
>CAIWRU010000125.1 GCA_903915155.1 uncultured Mucilaginibacter sp. | reverse complement strand
CGTGTGCTCTTCCGATCTCATACCTAAAAGCGAAAAAATATCGCTTCAATACTTGTTTTATACTTTTTTTAAAATTGGGTGTGTAAGTTTTGGCGGCTATATGGCCCTGGTTTCGCTGGTTCAAAAAATTATGGTTGATAAGGATGAAACGCTGGATAACGAAGTAATAATTGACAGCATAACCGTCGCCAGCCTCATCCCCGGTCCATTAGCCGTAAATATTGTAGCGAACATCGGTTATCACTTAAAAGGGAAAAAGGGTGCTTTTATTAGCATGTTTGCTGTTTTATTGCCAGCCTGTACCCTAATACTTTTCCTGGCCTGGTTATATTTCACCTATGCTTATAAGGTTGAGTGGGGGGCTATTATGCACTATGTAGTTGCTGTGGTAAGCGCCATAATATTATCAACCGGCTTTAATTTGTATAAAAAGGAGATAGGAAAAAATTACCGGAAGGCAATACTATGTTTGGCCGCTATTGTAGTTATGTCGGTTACCAATAGTTATTTGATTACCATAGCTTGCATACTGGCGGGCGCAATCGCGGGGCCATTTATGGATAATAGCAAATCTCCCACTGGCTTAATTCACACCCCCCCCGCCAAATTTAAGTTTAAAACAGGTTTTAGCGTGTTAATAAGCCTGTTTGCCATAAATGAGGTTCTGTTCATAACCAACATCTATAAATCCTTTAATAGCGATCTGCTAAAGCTGGGGCTGGTTTTTTCGGGCATAAGCCTAACGCTGTTTGGCGGCGGCTACGTAATGATACCTATAATGCAAACCCTGTTTGTAAATGAATTACACTGGCTTACCCGGCAAGAATTTATTGATGCCATAGCCTTTAGCCAGGCCACGCCGGGCCCCATATTGGTAAGTGCTACATTCATAGGTTATAAAATAGCAGGGCTGGCAGGTGCCGTTATTGCAACCATTGCCATGTTTGCACCATCGGCGGTTTTAATGATAATGGTTAGCAAATTGTTCAAAAAAACCAAAGATCATTCGTTAGCTAAGCATATGATAGGTGGTATTAAGGTGGTTGTAATTGGCCTTATTATCGCTTCTGCCGGTCGGCTGTTATATCAGCAGCATTTATCAGTATTGTTGATACTCGTCGCGTTAGCGGCCTTAATACTAAGTTTTAAATATAAAATAAGCCCGGTTTATCTTATCGTGGCCTCCGTATTTATTGGATTAATAACAAAATATTTAATATGAATAATTTTAACCGTCCATCAGGTATACAGATCATCGGTACACAACGATCGGGGTCTAATTTATTAAGGCTGATACTTGATCAGTCGAATGAAATAACTTCGCCTCACCCCGCGCATGTACTGGTAACGTTTATCCCATTATTGAAATTTTATGGCGAATTGAACGATGAAAATTATAAGTTGCTGATAAATGATGTTGTAAATTATGTTGAGGCCAATCCTGTACCGTGGGAAAATATAAAAATTGATAAGGAGCAGATATTTGCCCATTCAAAAGCATACAGTCTTTTTGAAATAAACCGATTAATATATGAGCAGGCAGCTATAAGCAAAAACGCGAAATATTGGTGCTGTAAGAGTATGGCAAACGTACATTATGCTGATGAGTTGGAAAACCATAGCCCAGATCTAAAATACATCTATTTATACCGGGATGGCCGTGATGTGGCAGTATCGTTTAAAAAAGCCATAGTAGGCGAGAAGCATATTTATAACCTGGCCAGGCAATGGAAATACGACCAGGATGCCTGTATAAAACTGGCCGCACACACCGATGAAAGTCGTTTCTTCGCACTTAATTATGAAACGTTGATAGAAACTCCCGAAAAGACTATAAGGAACCTGTGTGCTTTCCTCGATATAAGTTACAATGAAAATATGCTGGATTTTTATCGCTCGGATAGTTCAAAAGCCACTGCCGCCGCCGGTGAAATGTGGCAAAACCTGAGTAAGCCTATCATGAGCAATAATAAAGGTAAGTTTCATGCTGAACTGAGCCACGATGAACTGGAAATATTTGAGTTGGTTGCCCATGATGTGCTGAAGAAGCTGGGTTATCCTGTATTTACCCCGCTTACAAATACAGCACTTATTTCGGAAGGTGCCATTGCAGCATATGATGTTATAAACAACCAACTCAAGAAAGATATATTATTAAACGCCCGCTCAGCAGACCTTGAAAAAAGGGAAGCCCAGTTAAATATTGTGAATGATATAAAACAAGGTGCCCTTCGCTATTCAGCTTAATAATGATGCTTCATGTTAAACTATTATATATGCCCGGTAACTTGCTTAGCCGGTATTTTACTTTTATAATCTATGACAAACAATAAACAGACATTAACCTTCCTGCTTTTATTAATGGTATTTATACCATTTTGTGTTACCGCACAAACCAAATCCAACTACGATCCGACCCAGGTTTTCGATCCTTATTTCTTTACGCATAATGGCAATGAATTCCGTAGCGCTAATGGCGCGCCCGGGCCAAAATATTGGCAAAATGCCGCCAGTTATGTTATTAATGCCACTTTGGTTGAAAAAGATACCTCGATAAAAGGAACAGTTGATATTAATTACACCAATAATAGTTCAGATACACTTAACTATTTGTGGCTGCAGATGGATCAGAATTTGTTCAGGGCCGATTCAAGGGGATCGGCTGCTACACCTGTTACCGGCGACCGTTATGATGTGGGAAAATACACGAATGGCTACAACGTAGGTGCGGTTTCAGTTACCTACATGGGTAAAACCTATAAAATAGAGCCTTTAATTAGCGATACGCGCATGCAACTGCGCCTGCCATTTGTTGTGAAGCCACATGGCGATAAAGTGAGCGTTAAAATAGATTACAGCTTTTTTATTCCTGAACATGGTGCCGACAGGATGGGCCGGTTGAATACTAAGAATGGCGTGATATACCAATTGGCGCAGTGGTATCCCCGCATGTGCGTTTATGACGATGTGGAAGGCTGGAATACACTACCTTATATGGGCGAAGGAGAGTTTTACTGCGAATATGGTGATTATGATTATTTCATAACGCTACCAGCTGATATGATAGTTGCGGGCAGCGGCGATCTGCAAAATCCGCAGCAGGTTTTAACAGCAGCACAAGTTAAGCGATTAGCCACCGCGGCTAAAAGCGACAGTACTGTTAGTATAATCGGTGCGAAAGAAGTGGGCACACAGGGGAGTAGGCCTCAACAAAGCGGTATGCTAACCTGGCATTTTAAAATGCACAATACACGTGATGTTTCGTGGGCTGCATCGCGGTCGTTTATATGGGATGCAGCACGTATAAAGTTGCCATCGGGCAAAAGCGAGGGACTGGCTATGGCGGTGTACCCGGCTGAAAGTATTGGAAAGAATAAATATAACCGCGCTGCGCAATACCTGAAACACAGTATCGAGTTTTACTCAAAAAACTATTTTGAATATCCGTGGCATTCAGCCTATGTTGTTGCGGGTGTGGCATTGGGTATGGAATATCCCGGCATAGTGTTTTGCAGCTACAAAATAAAAGATGATGACCTTTGGCATGATATTACCCACGAAATGGGTCACAACTGGTTCCCGATGATAGTTGGGAGCAATGAAAGGCGCTTTATGTGGATGGATGAAGGGTTGAATACCTTTATTAATGGATACGCTTCCAGCTATTTTAATAATGGCGAATACAAAGACACTTCGAAAGCAGCAGTAAACTTAACGCTCTCGCTTGTGAAAGAAAAAGAGGCGCTGATGATAGCCCCCGAGGTTTCAAACAGCGGCGGCCTGTATTATTACAAAACCACTTTGGCTTTAAATATACTTAGGAATGAGGTTTTAGGCCCTCAAAGGTTTGATTACGCGTTTAATTACTATATAAAGCGCTGGGCATACAAACACCCGCAGCCCGATGACTTTTTCCGCACCATGAATGATGCCGCAGGCGATAACCTCAACTGGTTTTGGAAGCAATGGTTCTTTACCACATGGACACTCGACCAGGCCGTGACCGGGGTTAAATATATAAACGATGATCCATCGGCAGGCGCATTGGTAACTATTGAGAACCTGGGGCAAATGGCATTACCGGTAAACATAAAAATAACCGAACAGAACGGGAATGTTCAGCTAATAAAGCTCCCGGTTGAAATATGGCAGCGCGGGGCAATATGGACGTTTAAATCAAAGTCGACATCAAAAATCAGCTCTGTGATCATCGATCCTGATAAGTTATATCCTGATACCGACAGAAGCAATAATGTGTATAATATGCCTTAATATTTTGTAGATAGAAAGTTTGTAAAATGGGGTGCCGGGCAATGACGGCACCCCTTTTTTTATAATAATGTAACCCAATCTTCAACTTTTTTAAAAATGTATGGACAATCCGACATTTTTTCGTCATAATTTATAAATCATCAGTTAAATAGGGCTCAAAACCCGGCTATATCAACCCCTTTTTAACAATTCATTAAATAATTGTTAGCAAATGCAAACGTTTGCGTTAGTTAAATATTTGTAAAGCAAACGTTTGTGTTGCGTTTGCGCCCTGTAAATCTTGTTTTTGCTGCGGTTTACAGCTAATTTCCATTGTTGAAAAACTAGAAAAAATTAACCAGCCAACTAACACTAAAAAATTAAACTGTATGATTAAATCTTACTCACCATCCGGATCTGATTTGGAAAGAATGATCGTTCCGATGAGGCGCCTCTTAAGCAAGGGGGGGGTCTTTAAAAAAATATGCTGTTTCCTGCTCATACTTTTACCATTGGCGGCCAGCGCTCAAAAAGTAGTGACAGGTACAGTAAAAGATGACAAGGGCGTACCTGCAGCAGGTGCAACCATCCTTGAAAAAGGAACACAAAATGCTACAACAACCGATGTGAATGGTAAATTCAGTATCGGGATGAAAGGCAGCTCAAACACCCTTATTGTATCATTTATCGGGTATAAATCAAAGGAAGTTATTGTTAGCAGCCAAAGCAAAGTAGCTGTAGTTTTACAGGAAGACCAAAACCAGTTGAATGAGGTTGTTGTAATAGGTTACGGTTCGGTAAAAAAATCAGATGTTACTGGTTCTCTTAGCTCGATAAAAGGCGACGACCTTACCCTGGGCGGTACAATATCAAATGTGGGCCAGGCCATACAGGGCAAGGCAGCCGGTGTTTTGGTACAGCAAACAAACTTTGCACCGGGCGGCGGTATTGCTGTTACTATACGTGGTGGTAACTCCATCAACGCAAGTAACGAGCCTTTATATGTAGTTGACGGTTTTATATCTGATTACGGCAACCTGATCAATCCTAATGACATTGCCGACATACAGATATTAAAGGATGCTTCGGCAACAGCTATATATGGTTCGCGTGGCGCCAATGGTGTAGTATTAATTACTACCAAAAAAGGCACGCCGGGCCAGGTTTCTATTGATGCCGATGTATCAAACGGCTGGCAATACGATACTTATAAACCGGCTTTATTAACCGGGCAGCAATACACCGATATTCAGAACGCTACCGCGGTTGAAGATGGGAAGTCAGCACCTTACGGTACGGGTTTTGTTCCTGCAAATACTAACTGGTTACAGGCCGCTACACAAACAGCTACCGTTGAGAACAGGAGTATTAGTATAAGCAGTAATAATAAGGATACCAAGATATATACTTCGGTAAATTATCTTAACCAGGTAGGTGTATTGAAAAACACCGACTTTCAAAAATATTCAGCAAGAATAGGCGCCGAGAAATCATTAAATGATAATATTAAATTAGGCGCTAACTTTTATGGTTCAAGTTCAACTGCTGATCTGCAATCATATTCAGGTGATATTACCGCGCCTATCTTCGGTTTGTTGGTTGCACCACCTAACGTACCGATATATAAAGCCGACGGCAGTTTTAATATATTCTATAACCCTCAAACAGGTGGCAACGGTAACCCTATATATAGTTTGATGGCAGCGACAAATAATACGCAGAATAAATTTGGTAACGGCAACATTTACCTCGACTACACCCTTATGAAAAACCTTACTTATCACGTAAGTGCGGGTGTAGAGTATAACCAAACAATTGCCGGCCAGTATTCGCCTAATAATAATTCACTCGGCCTTACAAACCCTGGGATTGCTGCCGATCAATGGTATTCAACTTTCAGGTGGCTGGTTGAAAACTATTTTACCTACAAGTTCAATATAGCTAAAGTGAATGATTTTACCGTACAAATAGGTAATTCAAACCAAAAAGATGTTGACCAGGGTTTAAGCGCCGGTTCGCAGGGTTATTCAAACAACTCGTTCCTGTATTATAATTTGGGTGCTGGATCGATAGCGGCTACCCCCGGCAGCTACAGGACACAGACTACCGGTACTGACTACTTTACAAGGATACAGTACGCCTATAATGACAGGTTATTAGCAACCTTTACTTTGAGGGATGACGGATCATCAAGGTTTGGCCCTGAAAACAGCCACGGTATTTTCCCTTCAGGTGCCATCGCTTATAAATTGGTAGACGAAGATTTTATAAAGAATTTAAATACATTCTCTGATCTAAAGATAAGGGTAGGTTATGGTATAACCGGTAACGACCGTATACCACAGGCTACAGCTTATTTAAGTACTTTCAGCCCATGGAGCACAGTACTCGCCCCCGGTGGACCGCTACAGGTAGGTATTGAACCGGCCTCATTACCTAACCCAAGCTTGAAATGGGAAAGTACAGCCCAGTTTGATGCAGGTTTGGATATGGGCTTTTTAAATGGCCGCGTAAACGCTACCATTGATGTTTACCGGAAAACCACCTCAAACCTGTTATTGAATGTTCCGGTTGGGCAGTGGACAGGTTTTAGTACCGAGATCATAAACGCGGGTTCTATCCGTAACCAGGGTATTGAGCTGGCTATAAATACTACCAACGTAAAATCTGGCAGTTTTTCATGGACTACCAGCTTCAATGCAGCTTATAACAAGCAGAAGGTTTTATCGTTGGCGCCGGGTGTTACAGCAATATATGCAAATACAGCTAACCCAAGCGGAACGGTTTCGGGCCAGCAATTTACCAAACTGGCGGTAGGCCAGGAATTAGGCGAAATATATGGCTATAAATACGCCGGTGTAATAAAAACAGGCGAGACTTATGCACCCGAGCCAAACGCTAAACCAGGCGACCCGAAATATGTTGATGTTGACGGAGACGGACTGATCACGCCAAACGACAGGACCTATTTAGGCAATACCAACCCGCATTATACAGCGGCTTTAGGTAACAACTTTAACTATAAGGGCTTTGGATTAAGTGTGTTTTTCCAGGGTGCGTTTGCTTATGATTTGTATAACATGAATGAACTGGTATTGGAATCAACTACCGGTGCAGCCGCGTTAAACAGGTTTGTACCAAATGTGAACGAAAATACCAACATACCACGTGAAGGTTATTTCTTAAGCCAGTACGGCAGCTATGTAAACTCAAAATTTGTTGAGAATGCGTCGTACGTTCGTTTAAAATCGGCTTCGTTCAGCTATACTATTCCATCTTCTACGTTTGCAAAAACGCCGTTCATCAAGGGGCTTACCATATATGCTGAAGGTCAAAACCTGTTAACCTTTACCGGTTACAAAGGCACCGACCCTGAAGAGAATGTTCACCAGGGGCAGGCGCTTAACACAGCAGGCGGTTACAGCGGCAGCAACATTGCCGGTGGTTTGGATTTTGGCGGTTTCCCTGCATTCCGTACCTATATCATAGGTTTGAAACTTTCTGTTCATTAATAAATAGTATCTCTTTATAAGGATCGACATAAATTAAAAAGAAATGAAAAAATATATTTTATTACTCATACCGGTGGTGATGCTACAGTTCTCCTGTAACAAGAACCTCAACCCTAAAGTATACAGCAGTCTTACCAGTGTGAATGCATTTAACACTGAATCGGATGCTATTGCAGCGGTGAACGCCATTTACGCGCGTTTAAAAGGCCCGTCAATAGGCGATAACTTTGATTATTGGACAGTAAGGCACTTTGCCCTAACCGATCTGACCACCGATGTTGGTCATTGCAGTTATGGTGGCGACCCCGGTCAGCTTTCACTGGCTACCTGGAACTCGGCTAACGGTTTGCTTGCTGAAGATTGGCGCCAGATATATAAACTTATCTCGGATGCCAACAGCGCGATTTATAACATCTCGTCTATGACATCAATTACCGCCGACCAAAAGGCTCAGTTTTTAGCCGAAGCGAAATTTTTACGCGCGGTAGCTTATATGAACCTAACCGATGCCTGGGGGCCTGTAGTTTTGGCAACTGAAAAAGACCTGGTTAACCCTAACTACTTAAGCCAGCCACCAGTTTCGTCTGTTGCTGACGTTGAAGCTTTACTGATCTCGGATCTGCAAAATTCAATTAATGTGCTGCCGGTAAGCTACGCAAACAATGCTATCTATTCAACCAACGATCCCGGCCGTGCTACAAAAGGTGCTGCAATGACTTTGCTGGGTAAAATATACCTGCGCCAAAAACAATGGCAAAAATCTGCCGATATGATGCAGCAGGTAATAGGTTTGGGTATTTACCAACTTTATCCATCGTACCAGGGCTTGTTTTTAGAAGCTAACAAATGGTGTTCAGAAAATATATTTTCGGTATTGAGCGACGCCAACGTAAACGGAACCGAATTAATGAACCACTTTGGCCCGTTGGTACACCCGGCTATACCAAACAGGTGGCAATATTATGCAGTAAGCTGGCCGTTTTATCACAGTTTTGCTGCTAATGACGACCGTAAAGGTGAATTCTTCCCTAAATACAACGGAACAGACGGTTTAGTACATGAAGAAGCACCAACACTGGGCGCTACACCGCCTGCAGGCGTATTATATATGCCCGACGTAGCAACTTCAAAATATGCTGATTCAACCGGGTCGGTAAATAACTATTATGATGGCCACAGCGTTGATATTTTGCGCTATGCCGACGTATTGCTAAGCAGGGCTGAAGCTTTGAACGAATTAACCGGCCCTACGCAGGAAAGCATCGACCTGATAAACCAGGTTAGGACACGTTCGCACGCTACGCCACTTGTTTTAGGAGGTTATTCGCAAACAACACTAAGGGCCGCCATTTTACAAGAGCGGGGATGGGAATTTTTCTACGAAGGAAAACGCCGTGCCGACCTGTTGCGCATGGGCCAGTATGATGTTATTGTTAATGCCTATCTGAAATCTATAGGTCAAACCAATACCGTTACTTTACCTAAAGATCAGTACTTCTCATACCCGCTTAACCAGGTTCAGATCAACGCGAATTTGAGTAACGCCGGCAGGGAACAATAGAACAGGTTTTACCTGTAATATCAAGAATATACTATGCAAAAAGGGCATAGTATATTCTTTTATTATTTATATTGCTATATAAGTAAATCACCCAATGAAGAAAAACGTTTTTGGATATATAACACTATTTTCCCTCATCGCGATCTTTGTGGGCTGCTCTAACAATGGCGGAATTATAAAAGAAATACATGTTGGTTTACACAACGATAATCAACTGAAAATACAGGTTGATGTGTTAACGGTTGAAAATGCCGATGCCTATGCCGAATATTGGTCGGCAAACGACAGCACAAATGTTATGCAGTCGGATACAGTAAAAAATACGTTGCAACATCCGCTTGTATTATTGAATATTGCCCCTAAAACCGACTACGCTTATCGCATCATCACCCTCGAAAATGGGGTTAAAAAAACAAGCCAAACCTATACATTCAAATCGCACGACTTGCCGGTATGGTTGCAGGATCAGTTTAAAGCCATTAATACTTATCCTCAATTAATACCTGCCGATTTTAAAAGCGGCCTGATGCTGGTAAATAAAAATTATGCGCCCGGCCTGGCCTTTTTAATGGATTATAAGGGGCAGATAAGGTGGTACCATATGATAGATGGTATGAGCTATAAGGTGCTTCATTTCACAAAGCAACAAACCATACTTGCGCTTTTAGGCCGTAACGATGAGCCTACCAGTTATGGCAGCCAGATATTGGAAGTTAATTTATTAGGCGATACGGTTTTGAACCTGAAAAAAGGACAAGGCGACTTCAAAAAGCAAATCCACCACGAAATTTTAAAGAATGATAAGGGCCAGTTAGTAACCATAACGGTTGAGAAAAAGATAATGGACCTTACTTCTGTAGGCGGGGGTAAAACCGATACCGTTAACAGTGATGGTATTATGGTAATGGATAAAAACGCCAAATTGATTTGGAAGTGGAGCGTTTTTGATGTTACCGACCCGTTGAAAGATCCTAACATACTGAAAACTAAAAAGGACTGGACACACGCCAACAGCCTGAATTATGATACCGATGGTAATTATATCATCTCGTTTTACAACACCGGGCAGATCTGGAAGGTAGATGCTGTTACCGGAAAAGTAATATGGAAGCTGGGTAAAGGTGGCACCATTGCCATGCCTGCCGATTGTAATTTTGATCAATCGCATGCGGTACATATAAATAAGAACGGGAACTTAATGTTTTTCGATAACGGGGTTGCAAAAAAGCAGTCGGGAGTATTTACGCTAAAATTAAATGAAGCGCAACAAACAGCTAAACTCGATATGCATATACTATTGCCTAAAGAAGTATTTAATGGCAGAATGGGGAGCGCGTACATGATAAACGATACATCAATATTAGTATGCTGTTCAAAAAGGCACATACTGGTTCTGTCCGACAGAAAAGGAACCCTGTTATGGACGATGGAAACCGCCATGCCAAGTTATAGGGCCGAATTTGTAAAAGGAGATCAATTGACCCCTTATTTAAAACCTTAATATTAAACTAATAACTAGCGGGGTTTAAAGGACCCGCAAAAACCATTAAAGGTTAAATTACCATCATGAGAAAAATATTTTTTGCATTCATTCTTTTTTTCGCAGGCATAAATGTTTATGCACAGAACATTCCTTACACCAATTGTACCAAATGCTGGGTACCCGATTCATTGGGCAACCACAGGGTTGTTTTAACATTCAACGGATCTGGTAAAGTAGCCAAAGCTATTATTCCGTGGAGAAGGAGGGATAGTAACCCAGAAAACAAACGCATAATTATACAGGATGCGAAAACCTTGCAAAAAATAATTAATGTAAAAACTGATGTTATCAACCGTGAAAAGGGCGAGATATATTTTGAGCCAACTTCGGGCAAAGGCACATATTATGTTTACTACATACCTTACAAAAACGAGGGCCGTTCCAATTACCCGCGTGGCGTTTATTTAAAGCTGGAAACAACTGCTTCTGCCGGCTGGTTGTCGACACAAAGTTCAGCTAAAAATATCCCTTTGGCTACGGTAAAGGAGTTTCAATCTATCGATGCCTTTAACACGTTCTACCCAATGGAGGTAATTGCCACAAAGGCTGAAACTGATGCATTGTTAAGCAAGCATAAAGCCGAAACGTTCCTGGTTTTCCCGGAGGATAGGATATATTCTATCCGCATGACTGATGATCTGCCGCAGCGCTGGATACAACGCGGACCGCGTGATTTATTTGAAGGCGAAGCAATGCGCGGAGAAAATTTCGCATTACAGTTGGGCATATATGCTTTGCAAAACCTACAGAATGTGAAGGTCAACTTTAGCGATCTTAAATCAGCGACCGGAAAATCAATTTCATCTGCTGATATGTTTTGTATCAACACCAATGGCGTAGGTTATGATGGCGTACCCTTTACTAAAACAGTAAATGTTGACCAGGGTAAAATACAGGCTATGTGGTGCGGGATCGATGTTCCGCAGGATGCAGCAGCTGGTACTTATGCGGGTAAGGCCATTATTAGCGTAGATGGAAAAGCTGTAAAAGAAGTGCACTTATCATTAAAAGTTAGCAATGAGTTAGCAAAGGATGGTGGTGTATTCGAACCATGGAAAATGACCCGCCTAAGGTGGCTGAATTCGACCATGGCACAGGAAAATACGGTTATCGCACCATATACGCCACTTGAAGTAAATGGTAACACAGTTAGCTTATTGGGCAGGAAAGTAGAGGTTAATAAAGATGGATTCCCAGCACAGATACAAACGTTTTATACCCCTGAAATGACGGAGTACACCAAAACGCCTAATGATGTACTTGCCGAAGCTATTCACTTCCATTTTACCAAGCCTGACGGAACCAATATGACGCTGAAAAGCAACGGCCTGCAATTCACCAAAACCGAACCTGGTACCGTAGTATGGACAGCAACCAGCAGCAACGATACCGTACAGATGCAGGTAACCGCATCGCTTGAGTTTGATGGTTTTATTGCCTATACGGTAAAAGTTGAGGCTTTGCAGGATGTGGAACTGAAGGATATTGCCATGCATATCCCTTTTAAGCCTTCAGCGGCAAAATACATGATAGGGTTGAACCAAAAAGGTGGCTACCGCCCCGAAAATTTTGAATGGAAGTGGGATGTTGCCAATAAAAACCAGGATGGCGCATGGATTGGCAATGTAAATGCAGGCCTACAATATTCGCTGCGCGATGAAAAATATGTGCGCCCGTTGAATACCAACTTCTATTTGCAGAAGCCATTATTATTGCCAACCTCGTGGGGTAACGATAACAAAGGTGGCATCTCGATAAAAGAAAAAGGACTGGCTGTACTGGCCAGCAACTACAGTGGTGAACGGCAAATGAAAAAAGGTGATGTATTGTATTACAATTTTAACTTGCTCATCACGCCGTTCCACACCATAAATACCGATTTTCAATGGGCCAACAGGTTCTATCATGCCTACAAACCCATTGATACGATAAAAGCAGCAGGCGCTACTATTATTAACATCCACCATGCTACGGCTATCAATCCTTATATCAATTATCCATTCATAGCCTGGAAATCGATGAAATCATATATTGATTCAGCGCATGCTGATGGCTTGAAGGTAAAAATATACAACACCATACGCGAGTTATCTGACCATAGCTACGAAACATTTGCTATGCGCAGTTTAGGTCACGAGATCTACTCGCCCGGCAAAGGCGGTGGCTTTAGCTGGTTGCAGGAACATGTGGGCAGCGACTATATAGCCGCCTGGTTTGTTCCTGAATTAAAGGATGCGGCATTGATTAACAGCGGCCAGAACCGCTGGCATAACTATTACGTGGAAGGCATGAACTGGCTTACTCAAAACGTAGGGATTGATGGAATTTATTTGGATGATGTGGCATTTGATCGTACTACCATGAAACGTGTAAAGCGTGTGCTGACAAAAGATAGTCACCCAGGTATCATCGATCTGCATTCGGCTAACCAGTTCGATAAAAGCGATGGCTTTAACAACAGCGCCAATTTATACATGGAGCATTTTCCGTACCTGAATCGCTTGTGGTTTGGCGAATACTTTGACTATGAACATAATGGCTCCGACTTTTTCCTGACCGAAGTTAGCGGTATACCATTTGGTTTGATGGGAGAGATGCTGCAAGGTGGTGGAAACGCATGGCGCGGTATGGTTTTCGGTATGACAAACCGCCTGCCATGGAGCGATGGCGCAGATCCAGGCCCGATATGGAAAGCATGGGACAACTTTGGCATGAAAGGCACCAAAATGATTGGCTATTGGGTAGATACTAACCCGGTAAAAACAAATAGCGACAAAGTGCTTGCCACTGTTTATAAAAAAGACGGCGCCGCGTTGGTTTCGATTGCCAGCTGGGCAGATACTGATACCGAGATACAGTTAACTATCGATTGGAAACAGTTGGGTATCGATCCGGCAAAAGCTACTATAACCGCGCCCGAAATTGATAAGTTTCAACCGGCACGCACATTTAAATTAGATGAAAAGATCCCGGTTGATAAGGCGAAGGGCTGGTTACTGGTCATTAAATAAGAAATTACTAACCTCTAAAATTATATCACACCTTATGTTTATTAGAAGACAATGGCTTATTGCCATTTTTACATGCGCGGCAATAGCAAATGTTAATGCACAGGATAAAAAGGATGCCGTTACGCCAGCCAATATTATTATCACACCTGAAAAGCCGTTGTCGGCAAAGGACACGGTGTTTCGTAAACAAGTGGCTGCATGGTGCGACGCGCAATTAAAAAGTGAAGATTACAGGAAAATAAAGGCCCATCCTTCGGCTGATAATTTCCCCGGTAAGGTAAAAGACGGATATACATTTACAAGCCGGACTGTTAAAATAAAGCACGAAAAAATAAGTGATAAGCTGGTGCCTATTGCTTCAAAATTGGATTATTCCGACCAATGGGCCAACATTATGTACAGCACCGGACTTTATGCTGTTCCGGGCCAATATGTCGAAGTAACTATCCCTGCCGCTTTAATAGGTAAGGGAGTGGTTATTCAGATAGGTTGCCATTCAGATAGGCTTAACGAATGGGTTGCAGGCAAAGAAGACTGGCGAAGGATGCCCATAATTGTTAAAACCCAGGAACTGAAAAAAGTAACCACCAGGGTGGCTTCTCCATTTGGCGGATTGATCTATATCACTGCTTCGCCGCGCTCGGCTGATTGGGAGCAGGATATAACTATTAAACATGCCATAGCTGCGCCGCTTTATAAACAGGGCGAAACAACTGATGAGCAGTGGGACGCGCAGCTTAAAAACAACAAAGCACCATGGGGTGAACTGGCATCGGGGAGTGTTATATTAACTATTCCTGATTCTGTATTGCAAAAAGTTCATCACCCAGGTGACGTGATGAAATTGTGGAACCTTATTATTGAAGGTGAAATGGACCTGGCGCAAATTCCGCAACCATTTTACAGGGCAGAGCGCCTGGTTATCGACGAGCATATCGGCGGTGGCTTTATGCACAGCGGTTACCCGATCATGGTTCATCATTCCCCTGTAAAGCACATGCTTTCTGAAGATATAATCGCCAATCCCGAGTTGCTTATGAAGCCAAGTAAAGGTGGTGCCAACTGGGGGTTCTTTCACGAGATAGGGCATGATATGCAGAATATGGATTGGGTATTTGGTGGTACTACCGAGGTTAGCAACAACCTGTTTTCGATTTATATGTTCGACCGTTTGATGGGCGGCCGCGATGACGCACACGGCGGTATCTCAAATGCCAGCACGCAAAAAATGATGAAAAAATATTTTCATGATGGGGTTAATTATGAAAAATGGCAGAACGACCCGTTCCTGGGGTTGGTTACCTTCCGGCAGTTACAGGAAGGTTTTGGATGGGAAACCTTTAAAACGTTTTTCCGCGCATACCAGGCAATGGCAGCTAAAGATACTTCGGGCAGTTATGCCAATACCGAACAGAAGAAACTGGACCTGTGGGTAACCACTTTTTCAAAAATAACAGGCAGAAACATCGCTCCGTTTTTTGAAACGTGGGGTCTGCCGGTTAGTGCTGAAGCAAAAAAGCAAGTGGAAGGTCTTGAAAAATGGATGCCGTATAATTTCCCGCCTGAGAATTAATTAAAATTGTAAATATCTGCTATGAGAAGCTTACTTTCGATACTGTTTATCTGTTATTGTGTTCCTTGTTTCGCGCAAAGCGACGCGACAATTCATGAATACAATAAAACATTCACTACCTACCCGTTTTCGGATCCTAACCCTGTTCCGAATTTTACAAATATTTATCCCTATTTCCGCTATGATGGTTTTACGGATAAGCCGGTACAAAAGGAGTGGAAGGTAGTTGAACTGGAGAATAAGTATCTGAAACTAATGATCATGCCCGAAATTGGCGGCAAGGTATGGTCGGCAGTTGAAAAGTCGACAGGCAGGTCGTTTATATATTACAACCATGCGGTAAAGTTCCGGGATATAGCCATGCGCGGCCCGTGGACGAGTGGTGGTATCGAACCAAACTACGGTATCATAGGCCACACGCCGAGCTCGGTTACCCCGGTTGATTACCTAACCCGTACAAACAACGATGGTAGCGTAAGCTGTATTATCAGTGTGCTTGATCTGCTTACCCGCACCTATTGGACTATGGAGATCAATTTACCAAAGGATAAGGCCTATTTCACTACCAAATCCTTTTGGTATAATTCGAACCAGTTGGAAGAGCCATACTATCATTGGATGAACACCGGCATAAAAGTGAAGGGCGATCTGCAATATATTTATCCAGGCACAGGCTTTTTAGGCCACCAGGGCGAGCATGGCGACTGGCCGATAAATAAGCAGTTGAACAAAGATGTATCGTGGTATAAGAACAATGATTTTGGCGGGTACAAATCATATCACGTTTTTGGTAAATACACCGACTTTTTCGGGGCTTACTGGCATGATGATGATTTTGGTATGGCGCGCTACGCCGGTCATGAAGACAAGGCAGGCAAAAAGATTTGGATATGGGGGCTGTCGCAGCAGGGGATGATATGGGAGAAATTGTTAACTGATACCGACGGGCAATACTCCGAAATACAATCGGGCAGGTTGTTTAACCAAACTGCCGATAAAAGTACCTTTACGCCATTTAAGCACAAAGGTTTTGCGCCCGATGCGGCAGATACCTGGACGGAATATTGGTATCCCGTAATGAAAACCAAGGGCTTTGTACAGGCCAATGAATACGGCGCATTAAATGTGAAGCAGGAAGATGGCTGGCTGAAGTTGTATTTTAACCCGATACAAAAACTGGACGATACACTTGAAGTTAAACAAGGGAATAAAACAGTTTATAACAGGAGAGTAGAGCTAAGTCCCCTTAAAACTTTTGTTGATTCGGTTAAGGCCGATGGCGGAAATGGGGATCTGGTGGTAACGTTGGGCGGCAATAAATTGATCTATCATTCGGCTCCTGATGCCAATAACTTAAGCAGACCGATAGATATGCCTAAAGATTTTAACTGGGATTCTGCTTATGGTTTATATGTGCAGGGCGAGGAGTTGGCAGATGAAAAAATGTATCCGTCCGCAGAAATAAAACTACGCGCTGCATTGCAAAAAGACCCTGACTATGTGCCTGCATTAGCTAAAATGGGCGAATTGCTGTACCATGATATGCGCTATGAGGAGGCTCTGCAACTGGTAAAAAAGGCGTTGAGTATTGATGCTTACGATGGTGCCGCCAATTATTATTACGGGGTGATTAACGCGCAATTGGGCCATAATGTTGATGCTAAAGACGGATTTGATATTGCCGGATTGTCAATGGCGTTCAGGAGCGCGGCTTATAATGGCCTGGCCAATATCTACCTAAAAGAAAAGAACTGGGATAAGACATTAAACTTCGCCTCAAGGGCATTGGATTTTAACCGCTTTGATATAAGTGCTTTGCAGGCTGAGGTAATAGCTTATCGCTATCAAAATAATAAGTCCGCGGCAGATAAGGTATTGGATACCATATTGTCGTTTGATCCGCTTAATCATTTTGCGCAGTTCGAAAAATACCTGTTGCAGCCATCCGAAGAAAGCAACTTAGCCTTCACTTCGATGATCCGCGATGAACTGCCGGTTGAAACTTACCTTGAACTTGCCATTACCTATTACAATAAAGGTTGTTATAACGAAAGCGAAAAAGTACTGGCGTTGGCCCCGAAAAATGCACTTGTTTATTACTGGCAGGCGTTTTTGCAAAATAAAGCCGGCAAACCGTATGCGGAATATTTAGCAAAAGCAAGTGGTTCATCACCTGCCTTTGTGTTCCCGTTCCGTTCCGAGGATGAACAGGTATTGCTTTGGGCGATGAAACAAAATAGCAACTGGCAGCCCAAATATTACCTGTCGCTATTATATAAGGACAGGAACCGTATAGAGGAAAGTAAAAAGTTGTTCGCAGCGTGTGGAAATGAATCACAATTTGCGCCGTTTTATGCTGCCCGTGCAGCTATGGGAATGGGGGCGACGGATGTAACCGACCTGAAAAAAGCCGTAAGTTTTGAACCCAATGAATGGCGTTACAGCAAGCTATTGGCTGAATATTATGTAGACCATCAGCAGGTGGAAAGCGCTTTGAATATTATCCAGCCTTTTTATCGCAGTCATCCCGATAATTACATTATGGGGATACTTTATGCGAAGGTATTATTGTTGGATAAACGCTATAAGGATTGTGCCGACTTGTTAACTAAGATTGATATCCTGCCATTTGAGGGTGCGACTATTGGGCGTGAATTGTACCATGAAGCTGAACTGATGCAGGCAATTGACAATATGGCTAAGAAGAAATATGCAGCTGCTTTAACTTATATTGATAATGCAAAAAAATGGCCTGAAAACCTGGGGGTTGGCAAGCCATATGATGAGAATTTGGACGAGCGGTTAGAAGATTGGATGGCTTATCAATGTTATATACAAACAGGAAAGACCAAAGAAGCCGGAGTGCTTTTAAATAAAATAATAGCGTTCAACCCTAAAATTGAAAATACGGTAATTGATTTCCTGCCAGCGAATGACCTGGTAACTGCCTGGGCCATAACCAAACTGGATGGGAAGGAGCGGGCGGCAAATTGGCTCAATGCGCAGGTAAAACAATTCCCCGATAACAATATAGTAGCCTGGTGCAAACAGGTGTTTGAAAACAAGGTCAATGTTAATGCCGTTATAAATGACCCGGAAGTGCGTGTGCTTCAACGCTTAATGCAGGTGAAATAAAAGTATCTCTTAATGCTAAATTAAGGGGGACAAGAAATAACTAACCGGTAAACATGCACCGATATCATAAGTATAAGTATGTAAACGGCCTTTAAAAAAATAAGGGTCCGTTGCTGCTGCCAAACGGGAACTTATTAGCCCTGCCGTGTGTATGGTGATCACAAATTTTATGATCGCGGTACATTTTGGGTTGGTGGATTTGATTTGACAGCAATTCTGGATTGGTAGTGTCAGTCTTTTCAGGCTGAGAAACTATCGTAATTTTCTTTTTCATAACGACATCTCCCCGAAATTAAGGTTTGTAAATAATTGGTAAATAAAGTTAAGCATTAAACCCGGTGATTTGCAAGGGTTTTGTGAAGAAAAAAATTTGCGTTCACGGTTGTTCATCACTTTTGAACACTGGAAAATGTTAAGCTTTTGTTTATTAGTGCTTTAAGTGTTTAGGGGTGTTTCGGTAGCGTTTATGTTCGTTTCACTTCATCGGCCTTTTCCGGCTTAAAGCCAGCCATGCCATCCTCAAAGGCTATATAGCGGATGTTGTTTTGGACGTAATAAAAAATAGCTTTTACCTTGTCGAGATCATTCGAAATACCGGTAGTCAATTCCGCGGCTTTTGCTTTGATCACGGCCTCATCGTTAGTTGTATTTTTAACAAGCTGATGATACCAGGCGTATTGATCGGCTACGGTATTAAAATAGGTTATTTGTGAGCCGGCTACAGTAGCAGATTTACAAAGCATTAATAAATGCGGGTAAAAATAAGTTTGGCCGGGGCTGTTTGTTTCCTGCTCCATAGCAGGTATGTCGTGAATGGTGTAGGTAACCAGGTCGGCATCTTCGCCGGTAATATAAACGGAACTTTTTTGTATGTGGTAGTTGTTGAAATTAAGCTCTTTTATTTCCACTTTCATCCAGCGCGGGATCTTGATACTTACTTCCATGTTTTTTATGGCTAAAGCATCTGCAAAATAAATCGAGGTGAAATACCTCGGGTCGTCAAGCGTTTCATCAAATGTAACCGTTGCTGTGCTTCCTTTTTTTGGTAGCAGCACCGGGAAATAACAAACTTTAGCATCGGAAAAGAGTCTCCTTGTCTTACGACGGATCTCTTTAATGAAGTTCTCTGTAGATTGTTTTGGCTTCTGTTCCATGTCATTTTTGGTTTAATGATTAATGATGGAAACACTCTACTAATTTAGACTATATTTTGTCCACTT
>CAIWRU010000124.1 GCA_903915155.1 uncultured Mucilaginibacter sp. | reverse complement strand
TATTACCGCTCCTACTATTGGATATTCCTGCTGGCTGTCGCCTTTTATACCAATTTTCAGCTCTTTATTGTGCAGGTACTTATCAGCTACACGTGCCGAGTGCACCCAATCATACAATTCATTATTATTGGTTGTATCAACGTGTATACCGGGCTGCGTAATTTTGTCCCTGTCGCGTGGGTCCATAGCCAGAAAGCTATGCAACTGCGCTATAGGAACGCCAAATGATTCAATTGTTGAAAACCGGGTCATTTCTTCGGGGGTGAAGGTCATTTTGTACTTTTCGGCCATTATTTCTAATGTTTTTTTACGTACATCATCCCCTTCAACATTAAAAAAAACTTTACCCTGCGCTATAAGCAACGTTGAGAAATCATTTTCGGGAATAGTAGTTGAAATGGCCGCAGCAGGTATTTCCGCCTTTAGCGGGTCGGCCGTTTTTGGTTTTGCTGATAATATAAAAAAGGTAAGCAAAAGAAAAGCTACGTCGCACATGGCTGTCATGTCAATCGCTGTACTCTTCCTCGCAACTTTTACTCTGGGCATAATCTATTTTATTAAAATGAGTAATCTGTAAATTCATTTATAACACAGGCCTATAAAGCCTGTGCCTGTTATAAATGTTACCTTTTATTTTTTGTGCGATGCAGCAAATGTTTGCACAATGCTGAATCCTGTTTCATCAATAGCGTAGGTTAGGTTATCAATTTTTGATGTAAATATGTTGTACATGATAATTGATATTGCTGATGTACCGATACCGCATGCTGTATTAACAAGTGCTTCAGAGATAGCGTTTGACAGAGCACCAGTGTTAGTACCACCGCCATTGCTTGCTAACTCGTGGAAGGCCTTGATCATACCTATTACCGTACCTAACAAACCGGTTAATGTACCGATAGATACCAGGGTAGCTATAATGGTAAGGTTTTGCTCAAGCATTGGCATTTCCAAAGCTGTAGCTTCTTCAATATCCTTTTGGATAGCTAAAGTTTTTTGATCAACACCAAGTGTTGTATCAGCTTCCATTTCGCGGTATTTTTTCAAACCGGCCTTAATAACGTTCGCTACAGAACCTTTTTGTTTGTCACATTCAGCAGCAGCACCTTCAATGTTACCTGCGCTTAGGGCTGCCTGGATCTTTCTAACAAAAGTTTCCATGCTGCTGGTACCAGTTGCTTTACCTATAACGATGAAACGTTCGATAGAGAACACGATAACCATCAAGATGTAACCTGTTACTACAGGAACCAGCACGCCACCTTTATGTACGATACCGTAGATATCATTAGCATCGCCGTTTACCGGATCACCACCTTTAAAATGGCTTGGATCACCAAGTATAAAAAAGAATATAAGCGTTGATACCACCAGGCAGATTGGAACTGTTAAAGCGGCAAAGATACTCGACGTAGTGCCTGTGCTTTCTTTTTTTACTGGTGCGGATTTTGTTGGAACATTTGCCATTACTTTAAATTTTTAGTTTTTAGTCAGTGTTTATATAAATATGTTAATTAAATGCATTTTGTTTTTAACAGGATAACAAAAATAGAATTTTAATGAAATAAAACACCAATTTGTGTCATTCTTTATCATTTTTTAAT
>CAIWRU010000123.1 GCA_903915155.1 uncultured Mucilaginibacter sp. | reverse complement strand
GTTGTGGTAGGTTTCCCGGCAAACAACTTTGGCCAGCAAGAGCCCGGTGCAAATGCCGATATTAAAACCTTCTGCGAAAAACGTTATGGCGTTACCTTCCCGTTAAGCGAAAAGGTTAGTGTTAAAGGCGATGACATTAGCCCACTGTTCAAATACCTGACATCTGCACCCAACCCCGATTTTACAGGTGAGATAAACTGGAACTTTGAAAAATTCCTGATTGACGAAAACGGCAAATTGATACACCGTTACCGTTCACAAGTAACCCCCTTAGATCCATCGATTACTAAAGAGCTTTAAAACAAAAAACCCGCCCCGAATAGTTTCAGGGCGGGTTTTTTGTTTCTATTTACTTTTTGTCATCATCCGTTTTCCCTGCTGCTGCGTCCTGCGCTTTCTTTATCGAGTCCTGCTTAGCCTTGGCCGCTTTCTTCTTTTTGTTAAAGAATCCCTTCAGTAAAAAATTATGTTGTGCCGCTGTCAAGTCCTCGTTTAAGGTCGAAGTAGTTTTGTGCACATTGGCCATGGTGGTTTTAGCCTGCTTTACAGTAGCATCCAGGTCGTTAGCCATCTTATCATTATTCAATAAACGGCCCAGGCTTCCTTTTCCGCTGTTTACTTTTCCCGTTATAGCAGCTAAATTTTGTATTAACGTACCTGCATTATCTGCAATGCCTGTTAGCTTGGCTATTATCTTATCCGCACTAAACGGTGGAACAGTAGGCAGTTGAGTTCCATCTTCAGCTACCTGGTGGCTGGTTATGCCCCCGGGACTAATGGTCACCAACTTATCGCCAACTAAACCATCGCTCCCAATACTCATTTTCGAGTCCTTTTTAATAAATTTTTTAACGCTGTTATTCAAAGTAACGTCAACCCTTACCAAGCTGTCGGTTACAATGCTTATATCGCTTACCACGCCAACATTTATACCTGCAAAGCGCACGTTATTACCAACATTCAGGCCGCCAACGTTGCTAAATGTTCCGTAAACAGTATAAGTAGAGCTGAACAGGTTGCGTTTGTTTCCTATAAAAAAAACAATGAATGCAAGTACCAGCAAACCCGCGAAGGTAAACAGGCCTATTTTTATTTTTTGTGATGTAGTTGCTTTCATGATATATCCTTAAAAAATTCTTTTGCTATTTCGTTGTTTGATTTATGAAGGCTGCCAAATGTGCCTTCGGCTATGTATTTACCGTCATTCATTATCACTACTCGGTCTGATGTTATGCGCGCGCACTCCATATCGTGGGTTATTATAATAGATGTTGTTTTATACTTCTTCTGCATATCCAATATCAGCTCGCTTATCTCGCGCGATGTAATGGGGTCTAATCCCGTGGTAGGTTCGTCATAAAGCATAATTTCCGGCTTTATGATCAATGTTCTGGCCAAACCTATACGTTTCCGCATACCACCCGAAAGATCCGACGGCAGCTTATCTACAGCGTCTACAAGCCCTACTCCCTCCAGCACTTCGTTTACGCGTTCATCTATCTCATGCTGATTTTTTAGCTTCAATATCCTCGTCAGCGGAAATTCCAGGTTCTCCCGCACCGTCATCGAGTCAAATAGCGCCCCGCTTTGGAAAAGGAAACCGATCTTCATACGCAACCCCTTCAGCTCGTTGTCATTCATTTGGGCAACCTCATCGCCAA
The DNA here is from genome assembly GCA_903915155.1 of uncultured Mucilaginibacter sp. Lineage (GTDB taxonomy): Bacteria > Bacteroidota > Bacteroidia > Sphingobacteriales > Sphingobacteriaceae > Mucilaginibacter. Next base: position 3,681 of record CAIWRU010000123.1, on the reverse strand, counting down.
ATACTTTTAATGACCCTGAATCGGGCACAAGCAAGCCAACTATACATTGTATGGTAACTGATTTTCCCTGGCCCGATCTTCCTAAAACCACTACATTTTCACCCCGGTGTACTTCCAGGTTTATATCAGTTAGTACGTGTTTCTTCCCAAAGGATTTTTTCAAGCCTTTTATGCTGATAACCACCTCGCTTTTAGGTTTGGAAGCGGCTTTTTTTTGTTCTTTTACCTCTTCCATATTACCTGTAAAATAAAATGCTGGTTAACTGCACCGACAGCGCATCAATAACAAAAACCCAAAGCGATGCGGTTACTACTGCCGAATTAGCAGCAATTCCAACGCTCTCTGTGCCCCTATTGGAGTTAAAGCCCTTGTAGCAACCCACAAAGCCAATGGCAAAACCAAAAAATATGGTCTTAACAAACGCCGGCAAAAAGTCGGAGTAGTCTATCGAAGCAACTACCTTATTAAAATAAAGGGAGTAGCTTACACTATCGGTAAAATTTAGGGCAAGGAAGCCGCCGATTAACCCTATAACATCGCCTATAATTGTTAACAGCGGTACCATAAAGGTTACAGCCAAAATGCGTGTAACCACCAGGTATTGTATCGGGTTGGCACCTGCTACTTCCATGGCATCAATTTGCTCGGTCACTTTCATGCTACCTAGCTCGGCGCCAATGCCAGATGCTATTTTACCCGCGCATATCAACGCAGTAATCACCGGGCCAATCTCGCGTATCAATGATACCGCGAGCGTTTTAGGCAACATCCCTTCCTGACCGAACTGCACCATGGAGGGGCGCAGCTGCAAAATTAAAACGGCACCCATAATGAACGAAGTTATGCCAACCAGCATCATCGACCGGTACCCGATCTCATAACACTGCCGCACAAACTCCGACCATTCAAAGCCACCGGTAAATATGTTCCGTAAAAACCTGGTGAAAAAAACACACTGGTCGCCAATACTTGCGAGCCATTTTCTCCAGCCGGTAAGTTCTAGTTCCTGTTCAGCCATAAAGCGTTTATTAATTGGTACTTACAACAAACAAAATGTTATTTGTTTGCAAAAAAGTTCAAAATAATTTAACCCTGGCTTAACTTATCGGCTTACAACATGGGCACTTCCATCAAAAGTATTCGGCTAGTAGCCTCGGTTTCAATTGTAATTGAACTGGTATCATAAACACCCAAACCATCTCTTTTGTTTAGTGTTGTACCATCTATTTTTACACGTCCTTCAATCAAAAACACATATAAGCCGTTGCCGGTGGTATTAAATGTGTAATCTATTTTTTGTCCGGGATCAAAATCACCCATCGAAAATGTAGCGTCCTGGTTAATCCAAAGCGTGTCGGTTTTATCTTTATCAGGCGATATCAAAGTGGCAAACTCGTTCAGTTTTAAAACATCGTTAAAATTCTTCTGATCGTAACGGGGCTTAATATTCCTTTCTTTAGGGAACAGCCATATCTGCAACGTATTGGCCGCTTCAGTTTTTGAGTGGTTATACTCCGAATGGGTAATACCGCTACCAGCTGACATTACCTGCACTTCGCCGGCGTGAATAACACCTATGCTACCCATGCTGTCCTTATGTTCCAAAGCGCCCGATATGGGTATGGTAATAATTTCCATGCTATCATGCGGGTGGGTGCCAAAGCCGCTTCCTCCGGCAATAATATCATCATTCAAAACCCTTAAAGCACCAAAATGCACCTTATCGGGATTGTAGTAAGGACCAAAGCTGAAAGAGAAATTTGCCTTCAGCCATCCTATGTCATTGTGGCCGCGCTCATTAGCGGGATAATATATACTTTTCATATCTTGTTTAATTTATATGTTTAAACACGCAATTTTTATTCCACAAATTAATTATGTGTATTTTTGCAAAAAATTGGGGATAATCCATGTCATACAAAGCTATAATTGCGGGCGCTACCGGACTAATTGGCAGTAAGCTGTTAAATATACTGCTTGCCAATGACGAGTACAGCCATGTGGTTAGTTTAGTGCGAAAGGAAAGCGGGGTGGCACACATAAACTGCGTGAGGTGGTTATAGATTTTGAAAAGCTAAACGAATATGAGCAATTTATAACAGGGCACGCCTTATTCTGCTGCCTGGGTTCAACGCAAAAGAAAACACCCGATTTGAAAGTTTACTATAAAATCGACCACGATTATCCCTTACAACTGGCACAATTAGCTTTTAAAAATGGCGTTGAACAGTACCATTTGATATCAGCGATGGGTGCGAATAGCGGGGCATCAAATTTTTATTTGAAAACAAAAGGTGAAACCGAAGAGGATATAATACAAACAGGTGTAAACTGCCTGCATATTTATCGCCCCGCTTTTTTAACTGGCGACCGGCAAGAATACAGGTTTGCCGAAAAGCTATTGACGCCTTTTATGGCCATAATCAATCCGCTGCTTATTGGCGGGTTGAAAAAATACAGGAGCATACCTGCACAAACCGTAGCCCAGGCTATGTATAACGAGTCACTAAAAAACGACGAAGGTGTATTCATACATCCTTCCGATAATATAAAACAATTAGCGTGAGCACATATATATCTGCCGAAAATCTTGGCCACTCCTTTCATGATAAGTGGTTATTCCGCAACGTAACTATTGGTATAAACCGCGGCCGCAGGGTGGCATTGGTGGGCATTAATGGTGCCGGTAAGTCGACCTTGTTGAAACTTTTGGCAGGCGAATTTTCACCAACCGAAGGCAAAGTTGTCCGCAGTCGCGATCTGCGCCTGGGTTATTTGGAACAGGACCCCTTTTTTAAAGATGCGGTAACCATCAGCGATTATATATTTCATGCTGATAATGTACAGCAGCAAGCCATTCGTAAATACGAGGAATTGTTGGAAAACGACCCCGACAATGCCAAAGCTATTGATAAAGCAATGGAAGAATTGGGCGATGTAGATGCCTGGGAATATGAGTACAAGATAAAAACCATCTTGGGCCGGTTAGATATTCACCACCTCAACCAGCATATCAATACCCTCTCGGGTGGCCAAAAGAAACGTTTGGCACTTGCCCGCTTGCTTATTGAGGACCCGGATATTTATATTTTGGATGAGCCCACTAACCATTTGGATATTGATACCATTGAATGGCTGGAGAAATTATTGACCGACGGGTCAAAAACCATACTCATGGTTACACACGACAGGTATTTCCTGGACAACGTGTGTAACGAGATATTGGAGATAGACCGCGGCAAGATGATACCTTACGTTGGCAATTACGGTTATTACCTTGAAAAGAAAGCCGAACGTGAAGCTGTTGATGAACAGCAATTCCAAAAAAACTCGAACCTGCTTAAAAAAGAGTTGGAGTGGATGCGCAGGCAACCACAGGCTCGTGGCACCAAATCAAAGGCGCGTATCGATGCCTATTATGAGCTGGAGGACAAAACCAAAGGCGGCGGAGCCAAGGAAAAGGTAGAATTGAGCGTAAAGACGGCCAGGCAGGGAAATAAGATAATGGAGCTGCATCATATCAGCAAATCATTTAATGACCATCCCTTTATTGATAATTTTAGCTATGTTTTCAAAAAAGGTGACAGAATTGGCCTTGCAGGGAAGAATGGCAGCGGAAAATCGACATTATTAAATCTTATCACCAACGGTCTGCAACCCGATAAGGGCAATATTGAACG
>CAIWRU010000122.1 GCA_903915155.1 uncultured Mucilaginibacter sp. | reverse complement strand
TGGAAAAATCTAAATATGGAGTCATTCAATATTGCTTTATGGATTTAGGTTATTTTCTAAAACTATTGAGAATGAATTACATATGCAATATTATTTTAATTTATTTTCTACAAATAATTAAAATAAACTTCCAGTTAAATATTATAACTGTAATATGCCAAAATTGGTGTGAATCTGCATCAACAAAGTAGTGCTAAACTACTCATAAATTTTCTAACCCCCGCGTTAAGGATTGCAGCGGATACCAGCCCCGCGCCTAATGCCTCGTGCAGTATGAGCGTAAAGCCTGCCCCGCTTCTACCGGCGGGAAACGCCCAAAATCCTGTTACCTGGTACTAATTACCTACTACCAAACCAACCTTTATCAACAAGCGTGCAAAACGTTATCTCCCGAGGTTTATTGCAGGGCAGAAAAAAATTATTATTTTCGCGCCATGAAAAAATTTATACCTAAACTATTATTACTTTCAGGCTTAGCTATGGCAATAGCTTCATGCTCGAAAAAAGACTCGGCTTCACCCAACAATGGCTTGGTTGGCAAGTGGGCCGTAGTATCGGATACCACAAGACTGTATGACAACCATAACAAACTGATTGAAACCGACGTTAACACCGACATAAAGCCAACCGACTATGTGCAGTTTAACCAAAACGGCTCGGGCAGTGAACAGGCAGCTGGTTTTGGCGCAACCTTTACGTACACGCTTAATGGCACAACCCTACACTTTATAAAAGCAAGCGCCAATATAGGTGGTGTAATTATTCCCGGTACTGCCGAGGACGTAACCATAAAGCACCTGGATGCGCACACGCTGTATACCATACAGGCAACACCGGATACATTGGATATCAACACAATTTACCAATCGAAAGAATCGATACACTTTACCAGGTAAGGTAACTTTTTTAGTAGCTAGTAGCTAGTATCGAGTATCAAGATTTTTTGGTCTTGCTACTCGATACTAATTACTTGCTACTCCCTACAAAAGCTTCTCCAAAAAAATAAGGTCGAGCCAGCGGTTGAACTTAAAGCCGACCTCCTTAAACCTTGCCACCTGCTCAAAGCCGAATTTAAGGTGCAGTTGCAGGCTTATAGCGTTCTCGCTGTCTACACCGGCTATGAGGGCGTGCATACCTGCGGCTTTGGCAAGACCGATGATCTCGGCGAGCAATAGCTTGCTGATACCCCGCCCCCGCATATCCGCCTGTACATAAACCGAATGCTCCACCGTAAAGCGATAGCAGGGCCACACGCGGAAGTGCCCGTAGGTGGCGAAACCGGCTATGATGCCATCCACCTCGGCCACAATAACCGGGAACCCCGCCGGGCGCCGCTCATTGAACCATGCCTCCCGCATTTGCAGCGTGTGGGGCTGCTCGCTGTACACTGCGGTGGTGGTGAGGATAACGTCGTTATAGATGTCGAGGATGGTGGGCAAATCGACCTCGGTAGCGTTGCGAAGGGTTACGGGTGGGTGCATATACAAATATAACAGGATGTTGCTTTATATAATATCGAACACTGAACGCCGAATATCGAATGATGAAGTTTAACACCTATTTAATATCGAACACTGAACGCCGAATATCGAATGATGAAGTTTAACTTCGGTGTTCGACATTCAATATTCGATATTGGATATTAACTTTTTCTCACTACATACCCCTCCATCACCAACACATCTATGCCGGTATTTAAAAAACACAGCACAGCATCTTCGGGCGAGCAAACTATCGGTTCATCCATGCGGTTGAACGAGGTGTTGATGACCATGGGGCAGCCGGTGAGCTGGTAAAAGGCGTTGATGAGTTGGTATAGGTCGGGGTGCTGTGTGCCGTTTACGGTTTGCAGTCGGGCGGAGTAGTCGAGGTGGGTTACGGCGGGTATTACCGAGCGGGCATGATTTATGCGGGCGAAGGCGCTTTCTTCCAGGCCTGTGGATTCGGTGTTGACGCGTTTTTCGGGCCGCACCTGCGCCACCAGCAGCATGTAGGGGCTGGGCGCACCAAGATCGAAGTATTCATCGGCAAATTCCTCCATCACCGCGGGGGCGAACGGTCTGAACGATTCGCGGAACTTTATCTTCTTATTCAGCACTGTTTGCATGGCAGCGTCGCGTGGGTCGGCGATAATGCTTCGGGCACCCAATGCTCTTGGACCAAATTCCATGCGACCTTTGAAATAGCCTATTACTTTGCCTGCGGCAATATCGGCGGCGATGAGCGGGTATAGCTCGTCATCAGCATAGTGGTGGTATTGCAGGTTGTGAGCGTCGAGTATGGCTTTTATTTCTTCAACAGTAAAACTTGGGCCGAGCAGGGCATTGTGCATGGTATCGTGGGCAAGGTCGACGGTTCGCTCCTGCTTTAGATGCTCATAATGCACAGCCAAAGCAGCACCTAAGGCTCCGCCTGCATCACCGGCGGCGGGTTGTATCCATATATTTTTAAAACCCGATTGCTGTAATATTTTACCATTCACCACGCAGTTTAATGCTACACCACCGGCGAGGCACAGGTTATCCTCGCGATAGGTTTCGTACAGGTTGGTAGCCAGTTTCAGCATTACGAATTCGGTAGCTTTTTGTATTGATGCGGCAATATCCATATGGAATTCCAGCAGATCCTCCCCTTTTTCGCGCACATGGTTTTTGAACAATCGCTCAAATTTACGACCTGTCATGGTAAGGCCGGTAGCGTAGTTGAAGTACTTCATGTTCAGGCGGAACGAACCGTCATCCTTCACGTCTATCAGTTCCTTTAATATAAGGAAGGTATATTTTGGCTTCCCGTATGGCGCGAGGCCCATCACTTTGTATTCATCGCAATTCACTTTAAACCCTAAATAATAGGTAAAAGCCGAATACAACAAGCCGATGGAATGCGGGAAATTAATATGCTGGATGGGTGTAATGGTGTTGCCATCGCCCTTGCTAACCGAAGTGGTAGCCCATTCGCCAACGCCGTCGACAGTCAGGATAATTGCCTTATCAAATGGCGAGGGATAAAATGCCGATGCCGCGTGCGACTGGTGGTGCTCGGCAAAAAGCAGGTTTTTGTTGCCGTATTTCCAGTTTGGGTCGATGTTTTGGAGGCCCTTTATCAGCATCCGTTTAAAATAAAGCTTCTCCTTCAGCCACAGCGGCATCGCCTTTAAAAACGACCTGATACCAATAGGCGCGAATGCCAAATGGGTTTCGAGCAGGCGCTCGAATTTCAGGAAAGGCTTTTCGTAATAAACGATGTGTTCAACCTGGCTAAGGGTTATCCCTGCATACTCCAGGCAATACTTTATGCTATGTTCAGGAAAAGCCTCGTCATTTTTTATCCGGGTGAACCGCTCCTCCTGCACCGCAGCCAGTATATCGCCATCTTTTAACAAACAGGCGGCGCTGTCGTGGTAGTAGGCCGATATCCCCAAAATATACATCGCCCGTTATTAAAAAAGCGAGTAAATAAATGGCGCCAAAGCCGAGCCCTGCGCTATAACTAAAAAGGTTGCCAGCAGTATCAGCACAATACACAAGGGCCACAGCCAATAGCGTTTGCGCTGCTTTAAAAACCTGAAAAATTCAACCAGTACTTCCATAATATTTTAAAATTGATTTTCCATGCCGCCCGCTTTTGGCGGGGTGCTTTCCCAATAGGTATTGTTTTTATTTCGTTTCAGCTTTAATATATCCTTGCCAAACAAGCGCATTATAAAGCTCAGCGGCGTTAATATTACAACGTAAAACAGCGTAAGTAAAATATAGGTATTGATAATGCCCAGCACATGCCCTATTTTATCCCACACCAAACGCAGCGAATTAAGCCACAATGGTTTTACCAGCGCGAGCAGCAATAAAATTACGGCTATGGCAGCTAATACCCACCACATATTTTGGTGCCTTATAAATATACGAAAAGCCGCCAATACCAGTAAAGCGATGCCTAAAGTATAACCAAATTTCCTGTTTTGTTTGATGATGTCGTTTGATGCCATTACTTATTTCCTTCCGGAATTGGGTTTACGCCCAATAGTTTTAAATTAGCTGCCATACGTGCAGATGCCTGCTGGTTGGTGGGGTCTTTTTTCAGAGTTTGCTTATCGCTGATTATTTGTGTTATCAAGCTTTCAGCTTGTGCCTGTACGTTTTGCTGTAAGTCTTTTACCATGTTCAAAGCTTTTTCGGGTTCATCGGCGTGCAGGTACATTTGCAGTTCAATTTGGGTTAGCTGGTCGCTTGGGGCAATCGTATTCAGCTTTTTATAATAGAACGCCGCCATATCATAGCGCTCCAAAATAGCATTCAGGTTTGCCGCGAAGCCGCAAAATTGCTCATTCTGCGGGTATTCGAGCGACATCGCCTCAAAAACCCGCACCGCCCCTTCTTTATTATCTACCCTTTTATCATGTTCATATATCTGCCCCATGGCAACACGCCATTCTATGTGGTTTAGCCCTACTTTCCCGGCCAGCGTATCCTCTAAATTAGCGCTAAGCCTGAATGTTTTTGGTATAGGCTGATTAAAGGGCCAGCCTGTTTTCAGCATCATCACCTGGTATTGCCCGCTTAATGAATCCATGCGGGTTATTGGCATCTCCTTGCGTAATTCATCAAAGGTTATTGTCTTTTGTGCCGAATCGGTAATTAAATGCTGCTGTTGAAAAGCCTGGTAAAACGCTTCGGACATGATGGCATAGCCATACAAATTTGGGTGCACATGCTCCAGTATGGTTTCGCTGCCGATGATACCATGCGGCGAATACTGCTCGAACAGCGCTTTGGTGTCAACAAAATGCACAAAAGGGTATTCAGTAGTTAATTTTTTTATGATGGTATTGATCTGCTCCGGCGCCCGGAAACGTAATTGATCCAGTTCCTTGGCTTTATCAAAATCCTGCTTGGCGGTAACATAATCGGCTTTTGTATAAGCTTCCTGCGCGGTCTTATAAAAATGAGCTGCCGAATTTGGCCCGGTGCCATTGCTGATGAATGGCGGCAGGTCCTTTTCGTTGCTTACCACGGTGCTTAAGAATACAGGTATCTTTTCATCGTTGAACAGGCTGCACAGTTCATTCATGTTCCTGTCGAACTGATTGATGCCGGCCTGGTATTCTTTTGAGCCATAAGGCAGTTCCTGTTTGGCAGCCATGCGCTTCATCAGGGTTTCGCGGTCATCTATTTTTTTGCCCGAGAATACGCCTGCTACTTTTTTTATGGAATTGTTAAGCAATTGCACCAATTTCAGGTCGCGTAGTTTAAGCAGCGTCTCCACCAAAAAATGGTTACTGCCTACATAGCTCGTGGAGCCAACACCCAACGCGCCATAATATTCATTATGACCGGTATATATCATAATGGCATCGGGCTGGTATTTGGCAAGCTGACGGCCAAAATCAAGTACAGTGTACGAATTTACGGCCGTTAATGAAAGGTTAATGATCTCGAAGTTCCTGTCGGGATACATTTGCATCAGCCTGAATTGCAGCCAGCGATGGAACGATCCGCTATGAAAATAAGGATAACCAATAGTAGTTGATTCGCCCAAAACAAATATCCTGAAGGTATTGGAGGCTTTATTAACCGTGAAAAGTTCGCTATTGCCTTTGGTGGCGTTGGTGGTATCAGAAAAAAACTTGTCAGATGCATAGTAGTTCATCTGCATAAAGCGGTCGTCCTTGGGGTACTTTACAAACAGATCGGTATTGTGGCCGTAGTTGCAAAGCCGCAGCACAAACTCCAGGATAACCAATAATATAAACGGGAACAAAATAGCCAGCACCTTAAACAGCAGTAGTTTTTTGCCTTTTGGCGCTTTTTCTTTACCTGTCATCTTCAAAATTATCGCCGATAGTTGCGGGCGCGGTTTATATGTAGTTTAAAAACCGTTGAAGATAGAAATTTTTAGTACTTAGTAGCAAGTACCAGGTAGCAAGTTTTTTGGGTTGGGGATGAGATTCGGTTAATCCACCCAAACCGTTATGCCTTTGCCTTGCCCTTCGTCTACAAACATTATTCTGTGCGATGGTAAGCCATACAACCGCATGGTTTTTTGCCCGTTGCGGAATGCTTCAATGAGTTGCTGCTTCCTGTCGCGCGAGGTCGAGCTGTCGGTAATTTCGGCGGCCATGCCCCACGGGCATAATTGCCGTTTGCCGGGTTGCTGCTCTTTCATATCCGAGATTGGCGGATAAACACGCATCCAGAACGAACCGTCGCGGTCTGAAATGATCTCCCTCCTGTCGTTTCTTTTGTTGAACGCATTAAGGATAGAGAATTGGCTGGTTATTTCAATGATCTGATCTCTCATGGCTTTGAGTTTTACAGTGTAACGAACAAATTACCTGCCACTATATTATGGGATTTAGTAAAAGTTACTAACCATCAGTGAGTTATCAACATGGAAAACATAATGGATTTGAGGGCGTTTTATATATCACACCAATAATAAAACAACACCAATTTTAGGTTTTAGGAACCTTCAATACTCCGCCAACACCACAATATTATTACTAACAGGCGTTATCTTTTCTTTCCCACCCAAAAATCCCAATCCCACTACAAAGCTAAACCCGCTTACAATGCCGCCCAGTTCCTGTATCAATTCGCTGGCAGCTGTTACGGTGCCGCCGGTTGCCAGCAGGTCGTCGTGGATAAGAACATATTGCCCCGGCTCAATAGCATCGGTGTGCATTTCGATGGTAGCCGTACCATATTCCAGTTCATAAACTTTTTGTTTAACTGTATGCGGCAACTTACCTGCTTTGCGTATAGGCACAAAGGGCACATCCAGTTTGGTGGCCAGCATCAGGCCAAATAAAAACCCGCGACTTTCCACGCCTGCTATCACATCTATTTTGGTACCGCTTAATTGTTCAGCAAAAGCATCAACAATATTCTGGCATAGTCCAGGGTCTTTTAAGATCGGGGTTATATCCTTAAAAATAATACCCGGCTTCGGGAAATCAGGTATATCGCGTATGGTGGCTTTTATTTGTGCTGCTATCATTTGAAACTAATGTATGGCTCAATTTTAGTAATAATTTCCGGGGTAATAATGGCTACATTTTTAATATCATCCATCGAGGCATATTTACCATGCTGGGTTCGGTATTCTATTAGGGCGCTTGCCTGTTTATAACCCAGATAAGGCAACTGCCGCAACGATACAAACGAAATGGTATTGATGTTTATTTTAGTTATCGCGCCGCGATTTATGGTTAGCTGGTCTTTTATCTCGTTGTACTTAACGTCGTCAATACCATACACTTCCTTCAATTGCTCTTTGTTATAGTAACCACCCAAACGGTAGCGGTAACGGATGATGCGCATAGCAAATGATGGTCCGATACCGTGTACCGCTGTTAGTTGTGCAGAATCGGCGGTATTTAACTCGACCGTAGCGCCCGGTTTTAGTTTGGGCGATGTAAATATTTTGCTGGTTTCGGTCTTATTCTCAGGGCTTTTCAGTTCGGCAATACTGTCGGACTTTTGCGCTTTGTCGAGCAGCGCAGCGGCATTGTCAAAGTTCTTAAAGTTTATTATCTTATCTTTGTGGAATTGCCGGTATATGTAAGGCACTGCTAATACCAGGGCGATCAAAATAACAAGCACCACCATTCCGTTCCACTCTTTTTTGGTTAACGACAGGTAATTTTTTAGGCGTGATCTCATTCAGGCTTTAATACACCGTTAAATTAAATAAATTTGGAATATTAATTGACCATAATTAAATAATGAAGATAATAACCACCGAAGAATTTGCCAAAGCTACTAAACTTGATAAGTTGAAAATGCCCGGCCTTGCCGAATTACTGATGGAGGTAATGAAAATAAACCAGGTGAACCAACTGTTTGCCGAAGCGCAGCCAAAGCAGGGTATTGAGTTTATAGATGCTATTTTGGCAGGTTGCGGAGTGGAAATAGAATTTGACGAAAACGACCTGAAACATATCCCCAAGGAAGGCGGCTTTATAGCCATAGCCAATCACCCTTACGGTGGTATTGAGGGATTGGTACTGTTAAAGCTGCTGCTTACCGTTCGCCCGGATGCTAAGTTGATGGCCAACTTCCTGCTTAAGAAAATACCAAATCTTAGTGATTTCTTTATAGCTGTTAACCCTTTCGAGAATGTTGAACATTCATCAAGCATCAGCGGTTTAAAGAACACGCTGGAATTATTGAACAATGGTACGCCGATAGGTATATTCCCGGCAGGCGAGGTATCGACCTTTAAAATTGAAACCCAACAGGTAACGGACCGTTTGTGGCACCCTGTGGTAGGTAAAATAATTGGCAAAGCACGTGTACCTGTTGTGCCCATCTATTTCCATGGGAATAACGGGTTGCTGTTTAATTTGCTGAGCATTATTCACCCTGCACTGCGTACTGCAAAACTACCGTCGGAACTGTTTAACAAACAGGGGCATACTATTAAGCTGCGTATTGGCAAACCCATTAATATCACTGATTATCCCGAATACAACAACAGCACCAAACTGCTTAGCTTTTTAAGGGCGCGCACCTATGCTTTAGGCACCGGCCTTGAGGAAGAGAAAAAGATTTTCAACCCGCGCAACCTGTTCAAAATAAAAAAACTGCCCGAACCCTTTGCCCACGAAATAAAACCGGAAATACTTGAAAAGGAAGTTGAACCGTTGCGCGAAAATTACCGCGCATGGCAGGAAAAAAACTATGAAGTATTTATAGTGCCTACCGATGCCATACCGAATGTAATACGCGAGATAGGCCGCCTGCGTGAGATCACTTTCCGCGAGATAGGCGAAGGTACCAATAAGGCTGTTGATCTGGATGAGTATGATATTTACTATCACCACCTGTTTATTTGGGATACCGAAGCAAAACTGATAGTGGGCGCCTATCGCATTGGCCTGGGTGATGATATATTTTACAGCCTGGGCAAAAAAGGCTTTTATTTAGCCGAGCTGTTTAAAATTAAGGCACAGATGATACCGGTGCTGAAGAAAAGCATTGAGCTTGGCCGCTCCTTTATCCGCAAGGAATATCAGCAAAAGCCCCTGCCGCTGTTTTTGTTATGGAAAGGCATATTTAAGTTTTTGTTAGATAACCCTCGTTACCGTTACTTAATTGGCCCGGTAAGCATCAGCAATTCGTTCTCGAAGTTCTCGAAATCGCTTATTGTAGATTACATCAACAGAAACCATTTCGATCATGATATGGCGCAGTTTGTTCGTCCGCGCAAAAAATTCAAGGTTGATTTTTCAAAAATCGATACCGATATATTAATGGCCGGCGAAGAAAGCTTTAAAATATTGGACGACCTGATATCGGAAGTGGAGACCCGTAGCATGAAGGTACCGGTATTGTTGAGGCAATATATAGCCATGAATGCCAGCATTATCTGCTTCAATATCGACCCAAAATTTGCCGACTGCCTTGATGGCTTCCTGGTGCTCGATTTCCAAAAAATACCCGCCGAGATGTTTGAGAAATTGGCGAAGAATCTTTAGTGGGCAGTTTTCAGTAGGCAGTGAGCAGTTTGCTTAAAACCTTGCAAACTGCTTACTGATAACTGCAAACTATCTAACCAACTCCTCCTTCGACGGCAACTTCGGGAACGTGTTATGCGGCTCCGTCTGGTACCAATATACCACCGAACTTATCTCCGACTTTTGGTCGAGATAAGTTTGGCCAATATCTTTCCATCCCAAATCCTGCATGGTAATTTTAAGGTCGCTTTTAAAACGAACGGGATCCATTACATGCCAGCGGTACATGCAATAGGTTGGGTATTTGTCGGGACTGTCTTTCGCCGGTTTTATTTCCTGCACCAAGCCTACGTAGGGGTCGGTATAGGGCTCAACGTCCTTGCCGTTGGCAAACCCGTACGAACCTAAAAAGTAATCTTCTGTACCGGTGCCGTTAATGGTTGGGAATTTGGTATCGCCATCCATATAAAACTTAATTTCGCCCTCGCCCCACCAAAGCCAGTTGGGTTGTTTCCAGGTCATATAGGTGCCTACATATTGCCCGCTTCCTTTTACATTGTCAATCATGGTGTAAACAGAATGGTAATCCTTGCTTTGCGGGTTGCTCATCCTGAACTGCGCATGAAAATAGGCGTCGTCATCGGCCACTTTGGTAAGCGTATAATCAACCTGGTAATACACGTAAAAATCGTGAGGGTTAAGGTTCTCGATGGTTATTTTACATTTCTTGCGGAAGGGCATCGTCCAGTAACAGCTAAAGCCGCTCCCGGGGTTTACTGTAACCGGGATGGAATGTATAGGCGCGTACTTATTTGCGCCCATGCCAAAAAAGTCACCCACCGGCACTTCTACCGACGGCTCGGTTTCACCATCCCAGTAAATACGGATGATAGCCAATCGCCAGTTGTCTGACGGTGTCATCCATATATGTTGAATAGCGCCCTGGCCGCTTATTTCGGCAAGCGTGAACGTTTCGCCCGGCTTTATTTTTACACATGGGTTCAGTTTCCATCCCTGCCCCAACTCACGCGCCTGGTGCGCGGCCAATGCAGCATGATTTTTTGTACTATCGCTCAATTGCGCCATGCCACCTTTGCCTTTTTCGCCCGTATAGTTTTCAGGGCTTATGGAGCGGGTTTCGGCTTTGGACAGTTTTTGCAAATTACCGAGCGACATGCCAATACCGGAAAAATTGCCCGCCTGTTGTGCTAAAACGTGTGGTGCAAAAGCCGCTAAGATGAATAATAAAACAATTCTTGTTCTCATAAAATCCGGTTTAATTAAGGTTGTTAAATTGGTTGTTTATAATTGGGGAAAGGGCAATTTGGCTTAAATACCGGGATCGGCCCCCGGAACTCATCCCCAGGGCCAACCCGGCCACTAAACCAACTCATTATTTTTATTTTCATAATTCGCAAGCGGTTTGCAGGAGCAACCAGCCTGGCAAAAAGGTTATAATCGTTGTGTATGCTTTATTAGCAACACTTACACAAAAGAAAACAAATAATTGGATCAAATACTGCGAATAATTGGCGTATTCTGATAGTATATTGTCATTTAAGGTGAAAATATCAGCAGTATTGCTGAACAGCGGGCTTTTATATTGATTTGTTTGTACAAAGCAAGACATTAGGGTTTAACAAGTTTTCCGCAGGATTATTCCTCCTCTACCACTACCTTCAAATGCTGCCCTGCATAAAGCATCGCGTTAAAATTACTCAGTATTATTTTTTGGTCGTCCGTTTGCCAATCGGTTCCAACTTTCTTACCATCGATGTATAATGTCACTTTTTTAGCAATAGCGCTATCAGCCAAAGTAATGGTGAAGCGGTTAAAATGTAATTCGCCATATTTTAACATTACTTCATCCTGCTGCGACTTACCGTTTTGTTTTTGCATCAAATTACCCCAGCCTTTTGCTGTGGTAAAAAAGCTTTCGAAATGCTGCGGGGTTAGCCGTGGTGCGAAAGATAGTTTACCTTCAGGGCCATTGTAGTTATAATCTTCCAATGCCAGCAGTACCCCCCACGAGGCCAGCGCGCGGGCATAATGGTCGCCGCATTCTATTTCGTTCCAGGGGTTATGTTTTACACCATCGTAACGCTCATCTATACCTTTAACTATCGATAGAGCTTCATCCATCATGCCATCGTATATCATGTTGGTGGCTACCTGGTATTCAACGCCTGTCCAGACTTCGTTTTTATACATTACGCCTGTTTTTAGATAGTCGCCGAGGGGCCACGTGGTTATCAGCAGGCCTGGTTCATTGTTACTGGCATAAAACCTGTCGGGGGCATGCAGCTTATTATAAGCGCCGACATCGGTTGTCCAGTTATATTTCCAGGTTGAGGTGAGCGTTTTTTTAACCAACTCTTCCGGGTAGATATAACCCAGGTTAAGTATATGCGCCCATGTTTGCCCGAATAACTGGTCGGCAAGGCAACCATCTGCATATTGCTCTAAAGGATATTTCTTACTATCTACATCCTGAATAAAATATTGCCCGTTCCATAAGCGTTTTACGGTTTGTTCGCTGCCAGATTTATATATCGACTGGCAACTATCCGCAAATTGCTGATCGTGCATTAACACAGCCATCTTTTGTGCCGATCGCAATGCTGCCAAATAAAGACTTCCTACAAAGGTATTAGCACCATAAAAAGCAACATCATAAGTATTGGGTTGCTGACCACCTATCATGCCATCAATTTTTCCGTCCAAACTATCCTGGCGGATTGCATATTCTGTAGACCGTTTTATTTTATCCCAATTACGGCTCAAGAAATAGGTGTTGTCCGACAGCAAATATTCACGGTACGATTTCAATATAGTGCCGATGTGGCCGTCGAGGATAACCCCGCCCCCACCATTCCTCGCTTGTATGCCGCCATCTTGCCCGAATGATGTGCTGAAATCAGTCTTTTCGCGTACATTCCTTTCCAGTTCAGGGAACAGGTGTGCGAGTCCCTGCTCATAGTTCCAAACGTGTGTACACGTACCATCGCACGAACCAACTCCTTCCCAGGCCCAGAATTTACCATCGGCCCACCATTGGCAGGTTTCAGTTGCCAAAGTTGATACAGGCATCATGATGCGCTGGTTGAGCCAATAAGGCAGCGATGTTTGCTTGTAATAACTATCGTGAAACAGTTCGGTTAAATTAGTCAACCGCACACGGTTATCGCGCATCCAGTGCGCAACATCCATTGAACTGCTATACCAGTTGCTGTACATGTTGCCGATAGCCGGGCCACGGGTATTCAACGGGAACGACCAGCCGCCGCCATCATAATTTAATGGCCGGTTGGGGAAATACCAGGTGAGTATAAAGGTTACTTCGCGCTCTTGCCCCGGCGCAAGTGATAGGTCTGTAGCTACCTGGCCAACCAATTTATCGCCAAGTTTTTTGGTGCTTGACGTTTGGGTGGAATTGTCTATATCGGTCATTACACGCGCAGCCCCCTCTAAATCTCCCCCGGTAGGGGAGACTTTTAGAACAGTGAGAGCAACGTTGCCAAAGTAAGGATGCGTTCCAATATTTTCTATCAACCCTGTACCCACATTGGAAAAAAATATCCTGTCAATATTAATATGTCCCCAACCGCCAACGGCGTTATCAACTATTTGCAGGCGGGCTTTTTTGCCTTTCCACTCTGTTACCTTCCAGCCTTTTGCATCAAGCGCTTCAGCATCGCTGCCGGTGGCACTTAAAACCTTTGTTCCGTCTACCAGTAAATTTATACAGGCAGAATCGGGCCGGTTGCCGCCGCCTATCAGGAAATTTATATAATCGTCGGTGATAATAAATTCTTTTGACGTCATTACTCCCTTGCTGTCGTCGCCATCATTAAACGAGTTCACCAAATGTTCGCCCGAGTAACCTGAAACCTGCTGCTGATCTTTCAAAGTGCCTTTTGCCGGTTTGTTTGAGAAAGCATCACCGGTAACGGTCCAGTTATTATAGTTTCCGTCTTCAAAGTCATCAAATATGGTTTCTTTTTTTATCACTTTAGGGCTGGTGTTATCGTCGGTCATATCCATAAACAATGATGTGCTTTGCCCGTCGACCACGGCTTTATTGCGTAATATCCCCTTGGCCTGGCCTTTCAGATCCATGCAAACCATGTTTTGCAGCCAGCCCGCAAGATTCACATTCAATTTTTCCTTGCCTGTATTTTTTAGTTGGAAAACGATATAAGTGCCCGGCGTGGCCGACTCCCTTGCATCCAGCGGAATAAATGGCGTAAACACCTTCATGGCAACCGATATAGGTAAAGGCGACCTTTTATCTGCATAATTAACCGTTGCGATGGGGTATTCGCCTATAAAGCTGATGTTATCGAAATCTTTTTTATTTAATTCTTTGGTGATGGTTTTGCCTGATGCAGTTTTTATGCTGACCCTGAACCCCTGGTCGACATAACTTTCGGGCGTATAGGTTTCGTAACAATCCTTTGTTTTGCCAAAAGGCGTGGTCAAGGTATTGGTTTGCGGCGCGCCGAAGCCGGTGTTATAGGCATTATTGGCTATCCACCAACGCGCGAAAGTACCGTCGCCGCGGATGTACAACTGACCTGCCGCTATGCCTCCGACAGGCATGCCTATGGTTTTTAGCTGTTCGCCTTTGTAAATGCGCTGGGTGTTATCGTTATACAGATCATGATACCATTGCTTGCTTAGGCCTTTGCCGGCGAGGATGGGGTCGCCGTTTTGCTGGGCGGATGCGGGTTTGGCAAAAAAACAGAGAGCCAGGAAGAATAAGGCTAAGACGTTTTTCATTTATTAAAGATAGTTAATGTCACTTAAATATTTTACTCACCCCGACTTCGCTACGCTTGTCGACCCTCTCTGCGGCAAGCCGCAAAGAGGGTGAAAAATCACTTGTGGCAATTCATCTTCATCCCCTTTACCCCAACATCTATTTTACTGATATGCCACCTGCCCAAATTGGCCACATACAACTGGTCGAAATTTTCGCCGCCAAAGGCGATATTGGTGGGGTTTGAGAGGGTATGCGCCTCCCAGTCGTCGACCAAAAGCGTTATGGATTGATCGGGTAGGGCCTTATAAACCGCGTTGGGGCAATAGCAGGCGATGTACAGGTTCTCATCATCATCAAAGGCCAAGCCATCGGGGCACGATTGTGGGATGGTGACAAACACCTCGCGCTTGCCTGCCGTTCCATCTTCATTTATCGGCACACGCTCCACACCCGGCAGCCAGGTGCAGGCAATGTACAGGTAGTCCTCGTTTTTCGAAAGCGCTATGCCGTTGGCAAAATTGAATGGCCCGTGATCCCATATATGGCCTGTGCCATCGGGTTCAAAGCGCATGACCTTGCCGTTTATCTTGCGGAAATTGCCGCTTTCGGATACATATATGCGCCCCTGTTTATCAAACGTTACCGAGTTGGGGATGTTGAAATTTTCTCCATCAGCGCCATCGGCAAATTTGGTTAGCTTGTTGGTGGCGAGTTCCAATTTCCATAAGCAATGGTTACCTGAATCGCACACCGCCAGCCAACTCAAGTCGTTTGAAAACGCTACGCCCTGCACAAAGCCGCCCGTGTTATTTACTTCCTGTACCTTGCCATCGGTGCTGATACGGTATATCTGCCCGGCCTCGCCGCCGCACCACACCGAACCGTCGGGATGTACGCAAACACATTCTGAATGGTCGACGCCGTCAGCGAAGATGGTTACGTTGTTGATTGTTAGCATGATAGCCCCCTCTAAATCTCCCCCGGCAGGGGAGACTTTTTGTTTTTAGTTTATAATTAAGTTACTTTTTAAAGCCCTCCCTACCGGGGAGGGTTGGGGTGGGGCTCCACTCCCTTTCCGGCAATACCCCATACCAATCCGGCCTGCCGGGGTCACGGTCGTAAGGGTAGCCGCCTACTTCTTTATAATATTCGGCGTATTGGTTCAGTTTGTCCCTGTCCAGTTCCACACCTAAGCCTGGGCCAGTGGGTACTTTTATTTTGCCGTTCTCGTACTTCATCAACCCGCCTTTTATAATATCATCGGTTAAGTGGTGGTAATGCGCATCGGCAGCGAAGGATAAATTTGGCGTGCTGGCCCCCAAATGCAGCATGGTAGCCAGTTGTATACCCAACTCGCCCGAGCTATGCACTGCCACGCCTATCTGGAACTTTTCGCAAATAACGCCCGCTTTCCAGGCCTGGCGCAATCCACCCCAAAAAGTGGTATCGAGCAAAATAACGTCAATAGCCTCGTTGCGGATGCATGATGCGAGCTGCTCAAAATTCACCACCACCGTATTGGTTGAAGTTGGTATGCTGATGCGGCTTTTCACCCTGCGCATACCTTCTAAGCCCCATGTCGGGTCCTCGAAATAATCGTTGTTCAGGTCTTCTATTTGCCTGGCTATTTTTATCGAATCCTCCACGCTCCAGGCGGCGTTAGGGTCGATACGCACCCTGTGTTTTGGAAACTCATCCGCAATGGCGCGGAATACTTCAACCTCATGATCGGGATGAAAGACCCCTGCCTTTAGCTTATGGGTAGTGAAGCCATGTTTATTTACCAGGTCTTTGGCATGGGCCACCATTTCGTCTGCGGTTTCTACGCTTCCCCTGCCGGTTTTCTCATTTGGATAACGAAAGAAAAGATACGATGCAAAATCAACCTCTTCGCGAATAGAACCACCCAGCAGGTCGCAGGCTCGGATCCCCAGTTTTTTGCCGATAATATCCATGCAGGCAAACTCCAATGCCGCATGTAGCTGCAAACGATTATTATAAAGCGATGCTGTTGGATTGCATATTTTCCAATACATCTGCTCCAGTTGCATAGGGTCGTGGCCTATCAAATAAGGTTTCAACCCTTCAAAAGCGGCTTGCGCCGATTGTCCGCCGCCGCCCATTTCGCCAAGCCCGGTAATACCTTCATCGGTTTCTATCTCAACAATGGTGCGCACAAAACGCCCCCAATGGCACCCGTTCGAATGGCGTATCGGCGCCTCCAGCGGCACCGCTACTGTCGTAGCTTTTATATCTGTTATTTTCATTTTTAAAGGTTAAAGCTATTTTTTAGGTTAAAGCGGAAAGCTTAGAGCAGCTTCACTTTTTCTGTCTTTTAGCTTTTATCTTTCTGCTTTTAGCTTAATTAGTTTTTTTACTTCCGTTTATGGTGATGCCCAAACCACCATCCACCCGTATATATTGCCCGGTGATGAACCCGGCCTTATCATCGCACATAAATTTCACTACCTCGGCAACGTCCTCGGGCGTACCAATGCGACCTATGGGATGCATATCGATACATTCCTGCAAAACAGCTTCCGGATCGGGCGATAATGAGAATGATGTACGCACCATCGGCGTATCAATAGTGCCAGGACAAACAGCCACGCACCTGATGTTTGGCGCAAAATCAATAGCGATACTGCGCGTGAGGCCCAAAATGGCCGTCTTAGCAGTGGTATAAGCAGCTACGTTCTTCTGGCTCACAAAAGCCTGCACACTGGCTACGTTAATTACTACCCCACTGCCACTTTTCTGCATCAGCGGGATAAAATATTTCGAACATAAAAAGTAGCTTTTCAGGTTCACGTTCATCACCTTGTCCCATTCATCGGCGGTAGTATCAACCACAGTGCCATAACGCTGTATGCCTGCGTTATTCACCAAATAATGTACGCTGTTAAAACGTTGCCAAACTTTTTCGGCGGCTTCAATTACCTGTGTATCAATGGACACATCGCATTGCAATACCAACCAACGCTCGTCGGTAATACCGCTTTCGTCGCCGTCCTTATCCAGCACCACAACATTGGCCCCGGCATCTAAAAACACTTTGGCGCAAGCTGCACCTATGCCCTTGCCGCCGCCTGTTACTACTACCGTTTTATTTTGAAATTCCATCAGCTTTTAATGTAGTTTGAATTGTTATTTGTTTGCCGGTTGTGGTATCAGTTATCAGGAGCTTATCATCCTCAAAATTCACATCCCCGGCCCCGGTAAATCCGTCAGGCGCTTTGCTCATAAATGCCAAATAGCTGCGGCTTTGCGTTTCGCCAGCGTCGATATATTTATAGCTATCCTCGCCAAATACGCGGTGATTGCCTTCTTTAATAATTTCTTTATAGGGTTTATGCATACCGGTTGTGCCAAATTCTAAACCTTTGTACCTTACCCCTATATCGCCAAAATCCTGCCATAAGCTTATCCAGGGATAATCAACCCTTCGCCATAAATAGCCGATAATTAAACTGTGTTCTGGTGAAAATGCAGTTAGCCAACCGTGAGTCGCACTTTTTTTTATATTGTAAGAAAATACTGAACTATGGGGTTTATCAATTATAGAAACATTCATAACGTCCCCATCTTCCATAACACCCATTGGCCATTGCGAAGCATATTTAGCCGGCTTTTTGCTCAATTTATAATTAAATCCCTTATCAGCATTACAGTTTACTATGGTTTCCCACGATAAAAATGGCTTTCCTATTGTTGGATGCTGTACAACGTTAAAAAGTCTGCCCAAAGGATTTGTATTGGTAATATCTTCTTTTACAAAAAATACAGCATTTTCCTCATCCATTACTATTAGTCGTTCCACATGCAGACCTTCCAGTGGCGTGGTGACATCCATCAGTATCTCATTTTTCAAGGCAGACGGTTGCAGAGTCCAATGTTGCGTAACAGCTTCACCATGTGCAGGTATACCAGCCGCCGCTTCACCCCGAGATGGTTCACCCCACCTTCCTAAACAAAGAAAATGCCCCTGGAAATTATAAGCTTTTCGTCTAAAAGTCAACGGATTGATACCGCCCCTATGTAAATGAAAATCAACAATGGCCCCGCCCTGCAGATCCACCGAAACCAAGGCTGCGCTATTGCTGATAGTTACTATTTGAGATGGGCCGCTCATTTCATCTATTCGTTTAAAGCGCCGTAAACCATCGCCCTGAATTTATTGAATAGCTCGCCGTATGCCCAGCCGCCGCCTTGTGTCCATATCTGCACTACCAGGTCCGATTTCGGATCGAGCCAGTAGCTTGAACCCCAGAAACCGCCGCCTATATTAGTCCCCACATGCCACGGCGCATCCACTGCGCCTTTTTCGGTTACTACTTCAAAACTGAAACCGACCTTGTTTTGACCCCACCCGGCGGTAATATCGCCTATCTGGTTTATCCGCATCAACCTAATTATATTGGGACTAAGTATGCGCTTTCCATTCAGTATGCCGCCGTTATGCATCATCTGCAAAAAAAGGCAGTAGTCGTAAGCTGTTGAGGTTAAACCTGCGCCACCAGAAAAGTAAGTGCCATTTTTAACAAAGGGATAATCAACGCTTATGCCGCTGGTATCGTTCGTGGTATTTTCAAGCGTTTGTAAACCCTGCTTATCGGCTGTAAATACTTTTGATACGCGCGACTGTTTATCCGCCGGCACATAAAAATAAGTATCATTCATACCAAGTGGCTTAAATATCCTGTAGCGGAAAAAATCGGCCAGCGTTTGGTGCGACACTATTTCTATAATATCGCCCAATACATCCATGTTTAAGCCGTAGGTGTAGTTCGATCCCGGCTGCAGCACCAATGGCATTTTACCCAGTATCTTCATTTTATCGGCCAGTTTTATACGCCGTGTTTCAAAGCCTACCGGCAGGTTCGCTTTTCTATATATCGCGGTAGCCTCTTTTGTGCCGATAACCGGGTATGATATGCCCGAAGTATGTGTTAACAGATCGTGAATGGTAATTTCCCTTTTTGCCGGTTCGGTAGTGTAAGT
Organism: uncultured Mucilaginibacter sp.; assembly: GCA_903915155.1. Lineage (GTDB taxonomy): Bacteria > Bacteroidota > Bacteroidia > Sphingobacteriales > Sphingobacteriaceae > Mucilaginibacter. Next base: position 28,417 of record CAIWRU010000122.1, on the reverse strand, counting down.
CGAATCTTTAGCGTTGAAATCCTTCAATACTACAGGATTTTTAAATTCGGGGATATATTTTGATATGGGATCGTCGAGCAGCAGCTTGCCTTCCTGGTACAATATCAATATGGCCGCGCAGGTAACCGCCTTGGTTTGCGATGCAATGCGAAACATATCTGTTTTTTGCAGCAGCTTGTTGTTCTTTATATCGCTGTAGCCCGATGCGTTCCAGTAATCGATATGCCCGTGCCGGGCTACGAGGGCGCAAACACCCGCTATTTTATGGTCTTTGGTAAAACTGTTGAACAGGCTGTCGATCCTATGCAGGTTCTCGGGCGAAAAGCCGTCGGTTGCCGGGTTGCCGACCTTCAGTCCCTGCGCATCTGAAAAAACAGGGAACGCGATGCCCAGCAATACAACAAAAACTATTTTGTGTACCGATATTTTTGAATTCATCAAATTATTCATAATTGGCCATGACCTATTCTAAAATTATTCAAATAAGTTTTCATTGCCGTTGGCTTCAGCCGACGGAGAATTATAAATTATTAAATCCGGCTTTAGCCAAAACATTACCACACTTTTTGGCTAAAGCCAACCTGCTTTCGGCTATTGCACCGTTGGCTGAAGCCAACGGCAATATTTCTTCTTTATAATAATTCTCTTATTAAATTAACCCATTTCACAACCCCTATTCAAACTTCATCCTTAAAAAATAAGGGTGATATAAAACCGGATTAAGCTTTAACTGGTTCGTGAAATCATACGAATTCTGATTGTAGGTGATGATCAGCTCGCCGGGTTTTGATATGCTTGGATGCGCCTTTGCGTTGTAAGTATAATACTTAGGGTTACTTACCTTAGCCTCATACAGCTTATGCACCGAACCAAACGGCCCTACAGGGCTTGCCCCAATACGCATGGCTACCTCCGATCCCATGCCACCATTCAGGTATACCAATATGTACCGGCCATCAGGCAACGGACTTATACTCAATTCGTTCGATACACCTCCGATCAATGGCAATGCTTTTTCCATATCTGTGTTCCATGTGCTGCCATCCCAATAGCGCCACGCCGTAAAGCGCTCAAAGTCTTTCGGTTGTACCCGTGCAACTATCATATTCCCATGCCCGCGCACACCATACACATATACGTAACCGTCAGGTGCAGGTGCGCCTGCCTCCTTCGTGTTAACAAATATACCCAGACCAAAACAGCCATCGTTGCCATGATTCTTATAAAAAAATGGTGTTTCTATTTGTTGCTGATCTTTAAAAGGCGGTTTGCTGCCTTTAGGCAAAACAATAAGGCTGGTGCCAAATTGCCTGAACGACCAATCATCCTTCGAGTCAAGCGTCTTCATGCGGTAGCCGAATATGTAAGTTTTTTGCGTAGCGGTATTATAAAAGCCATCACCAAGCCAAAAATATTCGCCTTTTTGTACCGACGGCGTATTGGGGATAAACATGGATACCGGCTTTCCGTCGGCACCTGTCGCCCATTTAAAGTCGATATTTTCTTTCTTAGGCTCGTCGCCATTTAATAATGCTACGGTATTGTGTACCATTTTATTGGGGCCGAGTTTGCCATCGTTTACTTCGCCCACCATCGAATCGCTGAAAATGAACATGTTTTTTGATGATACTCTTCCACCTTTGCTTCGCGCGCCATCAGCCGGAAGCAGGTAGATGCCATCGGCCCCAAACCAACCTGTGCCCGAGGTACGGATAAACAGGTTTGTCCAGTCGGGTGCTTCTTCAACAGTATATTTCAAATGCTCAAGGTCGGTGTTGGCTTTAGTTTGCGCCATAGCCGGGCATCTGCCCAAAAAAAGTGCGGCAACAATTAAAAGGGCAATTTTTATTTTAGGTTGATAGTTCATTTTCTCAATTTTATTTGTCATTTCGACGAGGTACGAGGAGAAACTTTCTCTTGAGCATCAGCGAAAAATCTTCTACAATATGCAAACTCGCAAGCATGTTGTATAAGATTTTTCGCTGATGCTCAAGAGAAAATAGTTCTCACTATCGTTCGAAATGACAGTTGGGTTTATAATTTATATAAATCTACAATTATTTCTTCCTTTGATTGACCTTTTACAACAGGGTTTTATTGTTCGGTTACTATTATTAATTATCAATATTAGTTTACACCCCAATTATGATTAGGCTGGCTGCCCATTACCAATTGCAGTGTACCACCGTTGGTAATATCCTTATAGTCGATAAAGCAATGCCTGTAAGGTTTACCGTTCAGTGTAGCGCTTTGGATATACACGTTTTTGTCCGAATTATTTTGCGCGATAACTGTAAATGTTTTGCCTTTTGCATACTTTGGATCGAGGCGGTAAGTTACCTTGCCAAATACCGGGCTGGTGATCTCATACCTTGTATCGCCGGGGCAAACCGGGTGGAAACCGCTGGCTGCCAAAACATACCACGCCGACATTTGTCCTACGTCTTCATTCCCAACCAAACCAAACACCTTGTTATGATAAGCACGCTTGCAAACCTCCCTGCTCCATTTCTGGGTGAGCCACGGCGCGCCAAAGCGGTTAAATAAAAACGGGATATGATGCACCGGTTCGTTTGCGTGGTTATAGTAATTGTTCCATACCATGTTATCGGGCGTTTTCTCGAACATATCGTTCAGGTCGGCAATTACTTTCGCCTTACCGCCCATAATTAGCATCATGCCCGGAATGTCATGCGGCACAAACCATCCCTGCTGGTAAGGGTTACTTTCAATAGTGCCATATTCTATCTTCAACCTGCCTTCTTTTGGCCATGGTAACCATGAGCCATCTTCCGCGCGCGGCCTGAACCAGCCCACTGATGGATCGAACACATTTTTATAATCTTCGGAGCGTTTTAAATATTTGGTTTCATTAGCCCTGTTACCCACAGCTGCCGATAATTTTGCAAGGCACCATTCATCATAAGCATATTCCAGCGTGGTTGATATGCTGTGCGGTTCGGGAGCGTAGCCCCTGTCGCCGTTACCAAATTTTTCGCAGGTGTTTACCGCGTACTGGTAGGTTTTATCCATATCATAACCTCTTATGCCTTTCGCGTAAGCATCAGCAATAACAGGCAATGCAGGATTGCCCAACATACAACCACTATACGAGTTTAAAAACTCCCAGCGCTCCAGGTAATGGTTACCGGTTTCATCGGCTAAAGTAACCAGCGAGTTCACCAGGTCATTAACCAATGTTGGGTTGATGATGGTTTGCAGTGGCACCTGGCTGCGGAACACATCCCAGCCGCTGAATATGGAGCGTTTGGTAAAGCCTTTGCCCTGGTGTATCTTGTTATCGCCGCCGGTATAATTGCCGTCAACATCCTCCACCGAGCGCGGATCGAGCATGGTATGGTACATGGCGGTGTAGAAAATGGTTTTTTCGTCCTTTGTGCCACCCTGCACGTTAATTTTACTTAACTGGTTGTTCCATAAAGCACGCGCTTTTTGGTGGATACCATCAAAATTCCAGTCTTTTATTTCGGCATTCAGGTTGCCCTTCGCGCCTTCCATGCTCACAAATGATATACCCGATTTTAAAAACACCTGCTCGTTAGCTTTGGTAGCAAACTCTGAATAAAAGCCTAAATGTTTGCCTTCTTTTTCTTTCAATCCTTTATAAATTGCGGCATCTTCAATTTGTTTAATATAGCGGTCGCTGATCACTTCATCGCGTTTACGCACCCAGCCATCGGGGATATCTGCACTCCACACGCCGAAATTTTTCAGCGGCTTGCTAAATTCCGCATAAAAATACATGGTGTAATTCCCCTTACCATCGCCGTTGCCCCAGCCGCCGCCATCGGGTGTGCATTTCATCCAGCCCTCAATTGTATGGTCGTTAACCACCTTAACATATTGCAATACCGATGTGCCGCCAATGCGCCTTGCCAAATCAATTTGTATGCGCGAATGCTGATTAGCGGGAAATGTAAAACGCAATATACCGCTGTGTGGCGCAGCAGTTACCTCTGCCTTTACTTTATACCTATCCAGCACAGCGCTATAATAGCCTGCCGATGCCTGTTCGCTTTTTTTAGAAAAAGCCGAGCGCCAGCCCTCTCCGGGATGATCGATACGACCGCCCAGCGTTTTCATGGGCCCCGTAGTTGGCATCACCAAAAAATTACCCAGATCGCCATACCAGCCTGTGCCGCTCATGGTAGCAAATGAAAAGCCTTCCATGCTGGTTTGCTCGTAGCTGTAGCCGGGGGCGTTATCACCGCCATCAACCGTATTGGGGCAAAGCTGCACCAGGCCATAAGGCGTGGCCGCGCCGGGATAAGTTTTGCCGGGGAACAGCTGCATGTTGTCCGTGCCACCATCGGTACTGGCACCTATGAAAGGGTTTACATAATCAACAGGTGTCGACTTTTGCGCGCTCGCTGTACAAGCTAAGGCCAATAGGCCGATGGTAGTGTATAAAAGTTTTCTTTTCATCGATTTATCTTATATATAGCGATGGGTTTAAAACCCATCACTATGGTTATGGTAATTTATTTCCTACCAATCATCAGTCCTGAACGGTGCCGCAGGCAAACCTGCCGCATTTTCAAAATTGGTGACCGGGTAATTTGTAAACGCATAGCGTACAGCAATTGGTTTATGTACTTCGGGCGCGTAAAGCACCACGCTGCTGCCCACTATTTTTGCCGTGGCCCTGTGGAATTTTTTATCTGCTGCCGCGATGTAAAAATATTTTGGGGTTTTACCATCGTTTGTTTTTAATCCCGATGCAATACTTTCTGATCGATAGCTAATACGTACGGTATCCCTTTCAACTTTAAACCCTTTAAACTGCGGCCCCTGGTAAGCTATGCCGCGTAAGTGGTAGGTTTTTGCTAACGCGATATTTGCCAGCCTTACCCCGACCGGCTTTTTATTTAAGGGGTGGATATTATTCGGTTCGCCAACATCCATGGTAATGGCCATACCTGTATTTTTTACTTTCAGCATGCGCGTCTGCTCCTCGCGGAATTTTGCATAATCGGCCCAGGTGGTATCTCCTTTAAACCAGCTGTAAGGCGTTACCTGCACGTAGTAAAAAGGCAGGTCGCCCTGTGCGAAATCCTTGCGCCAGCCATTGAGCATAGCGGTACAGAGTTTGGCATAAAGCAAAGTATCCGTTTTGTTCGATTCGCCCTGGTACCAGGTAAACCCGGCTACCGATAAATTCTTTAGCGGGAATATCATTTTGTTATACACCAAACCGGGATAGTTCAAAGTGATTAACGTAGTGCTTTTATCATTTTTGGCCTGTATTTCGGCTATTCCTTTGGTGTAAGGGTCGACAAAAGCCGTTTTTAATGCGTCATCGGCGTTGAGTATATTTATATCGGTAAATGCCTGGCAGGCGGTTGCAGGGATGGCGGCATCAACCAAACCTATCGGGATATTCAGTTTATTATAAAGTTCGCGACCAAAAAAATAGCCCACTGCGCTAAAATCGCCAGCCGTGGCTGGGGTGCAGGCCTGCCAGCTTCCTTTACAATCGGCCATAGGCGCAAATTCCAATCCCATCTCCACCTTAAATAAACGAATGTTAGGATAATTTGCCGCGGCCGATTCCTGTTCCCAGTTTAACATACCGGTGCTCCAGTTCGGTATTTTATTAATGCGGAACTCCATGTTCGATTGCCCGCTGCATATCCAAACCTCGCCTATTAAAACATTGGTAAGTTTTGTAGTATCATTTTGATGGATGACAGTAATGGTATGCTGCGTAAAATCACCCGCAACAGCCTTTGGAACTTTCATCAATACTATCCAATTGCCCAGCTCATTAATATGTACGCTAACAGGCTTGGGCGACCAATCCGCCTGCACCGTCACTTTATCCCCGGCAGGGCCAAAACCCCATATTTTTAACGGTTTATTTTGCTGGATAACCATGTTTGATTGCAGCAGCGCAGCTATTTTGAATGCCTTTGATGTGTCGCTGCGATTGCTTGCATAGGCAACCTGCAACAGCGCAACAAGCATTACACACCCAAAAAGGATCTTACGTAATAACATTCAGTAAATCGATTTAATGGTTTATAACAAAAAAACGCTGCAAGCAAGTTTACAACAGTTTATGGAAACAAATATATTAGAATATTTGATTATGTACATACATTTAGGATGTATGTAATAAAAATATTATTTAAGCCAGCTTATAAAAGTTAATGGCTGTGTTGCCCCACACCGCATCCTGTTCATCAGCCGATAATTTCGCGGTATAATCTTTCACAATACTCACCACTTTATCATACCCGCCTGCCACGTTGCAAACCGGCCAATCGGAGCCAAACATCAGGCGCTCTGGGCCGAAGGTTTCAAAAACAACATTAAGGTATGGGGTAAAGTCTTCTTGTTTCCATCCTTTCCAGTCGGCTTCGGTAACCATGCCCGATACTTTGCAGTATTGGTTATCAAATCCCTTTAAAGCTTTTATATCTTTCGCCCACTCATCAATTTTCCCTGCTTTTATATCAGGCTTGGCAATATGGTCAATTACAAATTTCTGGTCGGGGAAGGCTTTTACAAATTCGGGGACGTATTTGAGCTGATCTGGGTAGATGAGTATATCATACGTAAAATCATGTTTCCTCAATGCTCTAATACCATTCATAAAAGCCGGCGTTAACATCAGCGCGCGGTCGGCTTCGCCCTGCAATACGTGACGAAAGCCTTTCAGTTTTTTAAACTGACTGTAATAATTAAGCCGACTATCAATTTCAGGCGACCGTAAGTCAACCCAGCCCACAACACCTTTTATAAACTCGTAATCATTGGCGTTACCCAATAAAAATGCTGTTTCTGCTTCCGATTGATCGGCCTGCACAGCAACACAGCCATCAATGCCGTTTTTCGCCAATAGCGGTTGTAGATCATCCGGCCCAAAATCGCGCTGGATAACTGCCATCGATTCATCAATCCAGCTATCGCGGATGGGGTCGAACTTCCAGAAGTGTTGATGCGAATCAATTTTCATTTATCGGATTATGTCTAAATCCCGTCATTGCGAGGAGGAACGACGAAGCAACCTCACATGCTTGATAGCAAACATACATATCGGCAACCTGTACAGTGGGGTTGCTTCGTACCTCGCAATGACGCTCTATTATTTAAATTATCTAAGCGTTCGCCAGCGCCCTGTCCAGATGCACGTAGCCGCCGTCGATATAAATTAACTGCCCGGTGGTATGGCTTGAGCGCGGCGATAATAAAAACACTACACCATTGGCAATTTCTTCGGCGGTGGTCATTCGGTTTTCCAGAGGTATTTTAGCCTCTATTTCGGCGCGTTTTTCAGCCGGGTTAGGCAGACCGTTTATCCAGTTCTCGTAAAGCGGCGTCCAGCATTCGGCTACTACTACCGCGTTTACCCTGATGCCATATTTTAACAATTCAACCGCCCATTCGCGGGTTAACGCGTTACGCCCGCCGTTGGATGCCGCATAGCCCGATGTATTCCCCTGCCCTGTATTGGCCAGTTTTGAGGTAATATTCACTATAGAACCCTTCGATTCCTTTAGCGCCGGTAAACAATGGTGCGCCATTAAATAATAATGTACCATGTTTTTATGCAGCGATGCCATAAAATCTTCATAATTGCCATGCTCCAGGCCAATAGCATCATTCACACCGGCGTTGTTAACTAACCCATCTATCCTGCCGAATTGTTTTAATACCGCGGCAACAGCATCCTTACATGCATCGGGGTTTGTTAACTCCGCCACCACCTGGAAAGCTTTGCCGCCAGCCGCTTCAATGGCCTGTACGGTTTTTATATTATCAGCCTCGCTCCTGCCTACAATAGCTGGTAAAGCCCCCTCGGCTGCCAGTAACCTTGCTATGCCCTCGCCTATGCCTTTGGCACCACCGGTTACTATGATTACTTTATCTTTTATTTCTAAATCCATTTGGAGTATAATTAATAAATCTGAAATTTAATGTCCGGCTGTCAATGTCAAATCTTTTGTTCTCATTCTTTTCCACGAATAAATAAATATATACAAGAAACAAAAACCCGGCACTATATACGCCCATTGGATATTACTTATATCGGCAATAATTCCGAGTATATAAGCGCATACTGCACCGCCAACTATCGACATGATCATAAATGATGAACCTTCTTTTGTCTTTTTACCCAAGCCACGTATCGACAAAGAAAAGATTGTGGGGAACATGATCGACATAAAGAAGTCAACTCCTAATAAAGCATAAACCGGGAAATTGCCATGTAATGTTATCGCGAGTGCCATTAAAAATATATTTATAAAACTATACAAGGCAAGCATTTTAACAGGCGAGAATATCTTCATCAGGAATGTCCCTATTATGCGGCCGGCCATGAAACATGCTGAACCTAATATTAAAAAAGTTGAAGCTGACCCTTCACTCATGTTTGCTACGCGTTCGGCAAATAATACAAAAAAGCCCCAGATACATGCCTGCGCGCCTACATAGCAAAATTCTGCTCCTACTCCTGCCATCAATTCCTTTTCTTTAAATAAATCACCCATACGTTGAAAAAATGGTTTCGCTTCATGTAATTCCTCTCCTTCACCTTCTTCAACAATTGCCGGCAGCGGGGTAAAAGCTATCAATATAACTACTACCAATACACCTATAGCAACAATTAAAAAAGGCATTCTGACTGATGATGCCTCATGACTTAAATAGGCGTTCAATTGTGTAGAGGACATGGCTTTTTCCTGTGCATCAGATAATGTAATGCCAGATAAAATAAATGTTTTACCAACATACCCGGCGGTCATGGCGGCAACACCATTGAATGATTGTGCCAAATTTATTCTGAAAGCAGCATTTTCAGGGGCGCCTAATACCGTGATGTAAGGATTTGCAGCCGTTTCTAAAAAAGCTGAGCCACTAAACATAATAAATAATGCCCCCAGAAAGAAAGTATAATTCATTTGTCCGGCAGCGGGATAAAATAAGAACATGCCTGTCGCCACGAGTGCAAGGCCCAATATAATCCCCCCTTTGTAGCCATATTTTTTCATAAAAAGAGCTGCAGGTATTGGCAACAGGAAATATGCTATATATGCGGCAACATCCACTAAAGAGGATTGGCGTGTTGTTAGCTGAAATGCCTTCTTTAAATGCGGAATTAATATCGGGTTAAGGCTTAATGCAAAGCCCCAAATAAAGAATAATGAAGTTATTAACGCTACTGCAAACAGATTTTTGTTCTTGGACATATTTAAGTTTAAATAATTGGTTGAAACGAATATAAATATTAAAACGCTGCCTGTATGTCTTTCAGCGATACGCCCAGCGTTTTTATCGCGATAGCGTTTAAACCATCTTTGCTGCCTGTAAAATGAAAAACGCTGTGCTTATGCGTCAGCTTTTCATTAGGTGCAACGAATGCCGCAGGCGATACGCTTTCTATCTCGTAAAACGGCCCCATCTGGGTGCCATTAGCCAGCGGGCCATCATTATAGGCATTCACCGCATCGCCAACAAAGGGGTCTTTGTCCGTTTTCCATTCCTGGTTAAGGTAGGTTGCTTTGGTATCAAAATCATAGGTAATGAGCGTAAGCACATTGTTGGCCGCGTCATAACTACCCGCATATTTTTTTATGCGATTTGGCGGCATACCCAGTTTGCCGCGCGATTTACCGTCGGCCTTGAAAAACAGGGTGCCGTTTACAGTTTTCACACGGTCGGGCGGTATCTGCCCAAAATAATCGGTGGTGGCAATTTTGCCTGTGGTATTTTGTTCGTAAGGCACCACAATAACTACCGATGGCGATGGGGTGAACATATCTAAATTCCATATACACGGTGCGCCGCTTGTTTTATCCCAGGCGGTTGTACCTGTGTTGGTGATGCTGGTAGCCGTGCTAAACCCTACCGCTTTTACAGTGGTATCAAGCGTTATGCCTAATATTTGTGCTATATCTGCATTTTCAAGAATATGTATATTACGATAGAGTTTGATATTCAGTTCCGTACCTGCATAGTTTTGCATGATGGTGGTTTTGCTGAGCGATGCGTTTTTGCTATCTGTTGAATCCAGTTTCCAGCTTTCATGATCGATAGCGGCAGGGGTATGCCAGTTATCGATGGTCATAGCGGTACCCGGTTTAAAAAACAACGCGAATTTGCTGCCTTCGGGGCCGAGCCATAGCCTGTCTTCACCTCCAAAGCCGTTCATGTGCTGGTCGGGTTGTTTCAGGTCGAATTCTTTATAATTCACCCAGCCAAAGCTACGGCCGTCGTTGCCTTCAGCAGTTGATGTAAAAACTTTTGCCTGGTATTTGGGAGATATAATGATCCGTGCGCTACTATCATTATTTGTTAATACAATGATCCCACTATCATGCTTCATTAGGAAATTCTTGTCGTACGCAAAGGTCCCGGTACGCGTTTCCGGAGGCATATACATTGTGCACGAGGCCAAAGCCATTGCTGGCAGGACCAGCAGTAAAAACTTGTTCAATCTCATAATTGGTTTATTCGGTTTATCTATGTTTTGGGTGATAAGCTATGGTGTTGATCAAAGTACCTATCCCATCGATACTTATTTCAACCACATCGCCCGCGTGTAACGTAAAATCATTTGGTGGTACCAAACAGGTACCCGTCATTAAAAACACCCCGTTCGGAAAATCACATTCGCGGAACAGGAAGCCGGCCAGTTCGGTTAAAGAACGTTTCATTTGCGAAACTGTTATTGAACCGCCAAAAACTTCTTTCCCACCCCGTTTTATGCTTAATTTTATTTCCGAGCTACCCTCAAAAGGTGCGGCGGTTACATACACGCATGGCCCCAGCCCGGCGCATTTTTCATATATTTTTGCCTGCGGCAGATAAAGGGCATTCTCGCCCTCAATGCTGCGAGAACTCATGTCATTACCGATGGTATAGCCCTGTATCTCGCCGCTTGAATTGATGAGCAGGGTTAATTCCGGCTCGGGCACGTTCCAGCTTGAATCCTTGCGGATATACACCTCGCCCTTATGCCCCGATACTCTTTGCGGGGTGGCTTTGAAAAATAACTCCGGGCGTTCGGCTTCATACACCAGGTCATACAAACTGGCGGCGCTTTCCGATTCTTCCATCCTCGCGTTGCGGCTCTGCAAATAGGTTACCCCAGCTGCCCAAACTTCCTGTTTGCCAATCGGCGGCAATATCGCGGCATCGCTCAACCAGAATTCTTCCTCATCATCGGTAAGCGTGCTTAAGTGCTCCACTTTCATTAGGAGGTAAGCTTCTAAATTGTCCCGGTTCACTAAAGTATCCCAGGACTCATCAGCCTTGAATTTTGTATCCTGGTATTCGATTATTACGCCCCCGGCGGTGTTGTATAGTTTCATGTAAGCAAGCCCCCTCTAAATCTCCCCCGGTAGGGGAGACTTTTGATTTTTTCTTTTGTATTTCTAAGCCCTCCCTACCGGGGAGGGTTTGGGTGGGGTTAAAGTGATATCCCCCGCTTCCACGGTATAAAATCATTATGATCGCTCATGTCAGCCTTGGCCTTAACTGTACCGTTAGCTGTATCTATTATATAATTCAGCATACGTTCGGCCATTTGGTGCAATGTTTCTTCGCCGTCAATTATCGTCCCGGCATTAATATCAATAATGTCATTCATTTTGTTGAATAGCGTGGTATTGGTCGATACCTTCAGCACCGGCGTTACCGGGTTACCTGTAGGCGTTCCTAATCCGGTGGTAAACACCACAATATTGGCTCCTGCACCTACCTCGGCTGTGGTCGATTCCACATCGCTGCCGGGGGTGCATAGTAAATTTAGTCCCGGTTTGGTTACCTTTTCGGGATAATCCAGTACATCGGTTATAGGAGATGAGCCGCCTTTGCGCGCTGCCCCTGCCGATTTAATGGCATCGGTGATCAGCCCATCCTTTATATTACCCGGCGACGGGTTCGACTCAAAACCAGAACCTACTGCAACAGCGCGACTTTGGTAGGTCGACATCAAACCCATGAATTTTTGGGCAACCTCGTCGGTTACGCAGCGGTCGCTCAAGCCCTGCTCAACGCCACAAAGCTCCGGAAACTCCGACAGGATAACCGAACCGCCCATCGCCACCAATATATCCGAAACCACACCCAAAGCAGGGTTTGCCGAAAGGCCCGAAAAGCCATCGGAACCACCACACTCCAACCCTATGCATAATTTATTCAATGGTGCAGGCTTGCGGGTTTGCGCGTTCACTTCTATTAATTCTAAAAAGGTTTCTTTAACGGCACGTTTCAGTAAAACAGCTTCGCTGCCAATTTCCTGCTGCTCCAGTACGATCAGCGGCTTGCTGAAATTACTGTCGCGTTTGGCAATGGCATCTCTCAAAATAGCCACCTGCGCGTTCTGGCAGCCTAGGCTTAGCACAGTAGCGCCCGCTACATTGGGATGGGTAATATACCCTGCCAGCAGTCCGCAAAGCGCAGCAGCATCATCGCGCGTACCGCCGCAACCTAAGGTATGGTTCAAAAATTTTACACCATCAATATTAGGGAACAGCGGTTCGGGCTTTTGTACCTGCGCAGCTACTTCTTCAATATCAATACCTGTTAATTCGGCTTTGCTTTTGCCTTCGCGGTATAGTTTTACCAGGCCTTTCACCTCACGGTCGACAATATCATCGGCCTTGTATTGGTAGCCCAGCTCTTTTTCAAAAGCTTCCTGTATGGTTTTAACATTCTGATTCTCACAAAAAACCAGTGGAATGATGAGCCAGTAGTTCCGCGTGCCTACCGATCCATCGGCACGGTGATAGCCCATAAAGTTTTTATTTGCCCAAGCACTTACATCGGGTTTGTGCCAGTCGGTATGGCGCTCATGTAACTCAAAACTGCTCGATGCATGTATTATATTTTTGGTTGATACCAGTTCGCCTTTTCGTATTTTTTGGGTGGCTTTGCCAACCAATACACCGTACATAATTATCTCGTCGCCCGGTTCAAAATCGCGGGTAGCGAATTTGTGTTTGGCAGGCACATCGGTCGCCAACAGGTATTCAGAGCCATTTGAGCCGATGGGCGTGCCTTTAGTTAAATTGGTAAGCGCTACTTCAATATTATCTGCAGCGTGTATTTTCAATGTTTTGTTCATGCTATTGTACTATATAACTGCAGCTGTAGTAAATTTTCCATCTACCTGCCTCAGTATGCCAAGGGGGTTATTATTTTGTAACGGTTCGGGTAATGCCTCGTTCGGGAAGCCCTGGAAACAAACGGGCCTGGTAAACCTGTAAATTGCCGTAGCTCCTACTGAAGTGGTAGCACCGTTGGTAGTAGCCGGGAACGGACCGCCGTGTACCATGGCGTAATTCACCTCGACCCCGGTAGGCATGGCGTTTATGATTAAACGGCCTGCTTTATCTTCCAAAATATGCTGTAACTCGCTGTAAGTTTTAAGGTCATCGGCATTGCCCCAGATCGTGGCGGTTAGCTGCCCCTTGAGGTTACGTGCTATAGCAAGTATTTCCTCTTTATTTTCTGTGGTGATGTGTATGGAGCTTGGCCCGAAAACTTCTTCGGATAACTCCTCTTGCGCCAAAAAGTTGGCGGCGGTTGTAGTAAACGCCTGCGGAACAGCGGCGCTCTTTTTATCCAGTTGCTTGCCTTTGGCCAATAAGGCTACATTTTTATGGTGGGCAAATTCTTCGGTGCCTTTATTAAAGCTGCGGTAAATATTATCGGTGAGCATTACGCCGCCGCTGGCATCTTCAATAGTGGCCTTATAGTCGGCTAAAAATGCCGGGGTATTGTCACCATCCGGCAAAACAACTACACCGGGATTGGTGCAAAACTGGCCCACTCCCAATAAGTTCGATGCCGCCAACGCTTTTGCCAGTTCGGTGCCTTTTTCGCTCAATATACCGGGTAAAATAAATACCGGGTTCACACTACCCATTTCTGAATATACGGGGATAGGCTCATCACGCTTATTGGCTTCATCAAACAAAGCCTTACCGCCCTGGAACGAGCCGGTGAAAGCTATTGCCTTTATCAGCGGGTGCCTCACTATTTGCAGTCCGGTTTGGTAGGATATACCGTGCAGTAGTGAAAAAACACCGTCGGGCATCCCGGTCTCTTTCGCGGCTTTTACAATGGCCTGCCCAACCAGTTCGCAGGTTACGGGATGTGCAGGGTGTGACTTATGCACTACCGGGCACCCAGCCGCCAAAGCCGATACGGTATCGCCCCCGGCAACTGAAAACGCGAACGGGAAATTACTTGCTCCCCAAACACCTGTAACCCCTAAGGGTATCTGCATTTGGCGCAGATCGCCTTTGGCGGGGTTTGTTGCCGATGGCAGGTCGATAATAGCTCTTAACCACGATCCTTCGCGCAATATTTTGGCAAAAAACCGCAGCTGACCAGTTGTACGGTCGCGCTCGCCAAGCAGGCGGGCTTCGGGCAAATTGCTTTCCTGCATAGTAACAGTAATCAGCTCCGGGCCGATTGCCATAATTTCATCAGCAATTTTTTCGAGGAACTCTGCACGTTTTATGTACGATGTACGTTTATATGGTGCCGCAGCAGTGTGTGCTTTGTGTATGGCCTGGTCAATTTCGGCAAAAGTAGCTTCGTGAAATGAATAAGGTACGCCCGCTTCATCCGCCACGGGGCCGATAAATTTTTCGCTGCCATCGCCCGATTGGGCATAACCTATTAACTGGTTACCAGTAATTATCATCAAGGTATATGTTTAGAAATTTAGATTATTGTAACAATATCAGATATAAAAGTAAAGTAAGTACTTTATTATGCGATAAAATCTCAAATATTGGCGAATATTGATACAATATTAGCATAATTGTGTTTTTTGATTTTTAACATATATTTTTTGACATGAAAGCCATCCTGAGAAAAGTTGATGTAGGGAAAGATTATTCGTTTAGTGTACGCGAGGACATTTTTCCTTACTTGTACAACCACTGGCATTTTCACCCCGAACTTGAGCTGACCCTCATCAGGAAAGGCCGGGGCATAAGACTGGTTGGGGATAACCTGGAGGAATTTGACGACGGCGACATTATTTTATTAGGCAGTAACCTGCCACACATGTGGCGCAACGACCCTGCTTATTTTGATAAGAGCAGCATACTGCATGTTGAGGCTATAGCCATACACTTTATGGCAAATTTTTGGGGTAGCGGTTTTTACGACCTTCCTGAGATGAAACACATCCGCGACTTGTTTGAGCGTGCCCGCCAAGGCATAAAAATAAAAGGCGAAACACGCGACCTAGTGCAAACCAAGATGGAGGCTATATTGCAGGTAAACGGCGTAAAACGCATTGAGTACCTGCTTAACATGCTCGAACTCATCGCTTCATCAAACACCTGCGAAATACTATCGAGCAGCGGGTTCACCAAAACTTACAACCTGACCAATACCGATAAAATTAACGATATATACGTTTACACTTTCAATAACTTTAAAAGCCGCATCACCATAAAAGATATAGCCGAACAGGTGAATCTTAGTCCGCATTCATTTTGCCGTTATTTTAAAACCCGCACACTTAAAACCTACTGGCAATTTTTATCGGAAATACGCGTTGGATATGCCTGTAAACTACTGATCGAAAACCGCATAAGCATTAGCCAGGTGTGTTACGAAAGCGGCTTTTACAACTTATCGAATTTTAACAGGTGCTTTAAATCTATTACTAACAAAACCCCCTTACAGTATTTTAAAGAATACTCAGACTTTTAACAAAAAATGAAACCAACTATCGCAATTGCAGCCTGCCTCATTATCATTACTTCAGCCTGCAACACTATTAAAAAAACCGAAAAAGAATACGTTGATAACAACATTAATAATATAGCCTGGGGAGTGATCTCGTTCAAAGGCAAAGGCCTCCATACCGATGATTTTCCCAACGGCGACCCCACCATTATTTTCGATATGCAGGATGGTAAAATAAACGGCAACGATGGCTGCAACAGTTTTATGGGCCTGGCAAATTATACCAAGGACTACATTAAACCCGGCCCTATTGCCAGCACCAAAATGGCTTGCCCCAATACAACAATCCAAAGCGATTTTTACGAGGTACTGGCCTCTGATAAAATAACCTATCACCTCGTTAACGGTGTATTAAGGTTGTATGTGAATGATGCTGAAGTGATGGTGCTGAAGGAGAAGCAGTGAGCCCCCTCCGCCCCCTGAAGGGGGAACTTTATTTGCGCGTTGGTACTTGTTGGTGCCAACACCAACAAGGGCGGGGCTTGTCGAAGCGTAGGCGTATAGGCCTTTGCCCTCATACTTCGAGAGCCTCAGCATGACACCCTTTTTTAGTTTCCTAAAACCCATGCCACCCCTAAAGGGAACTTTATTTGTGTGTTGGTGAAATATTCATAGCGATGGGTTTAAAACCCATCGCTATAGTCGGCATCAGGCCAGGTCAATCGTCTTATCCAAATAAACATCCTGCACCATATTCATCAGTTCCACACCTTCCTTAAACGGTCGTTGGAATGATTTCCGGCCCATAATGAGCCCGGAACCGCCTGCGCGTTTATTAATAACTGCTTGCCTTACTGCGTCGGCAATATCGCTGCTACCATGCGATTCGCCGCCTGAGTTTATAAGCGGTATCCTGCCCATATAGCAATTTGCTACTTGGTAACGGCACATATCTATCGGGTTTTCACTAGTTAATTTGCTGTACATCAGCGGGTCGGTTTTACCAAATTTTATGGCGGTGAAGCCGCCGTTAACATCGGGCAGTTTTTGCTTAATAATATCTGCCTGTATGGTGACGCCGAGGTGATTGGCCTGGCCGGTAAGGTCGGCGGCAGTTTCGTAATTAACGCCGTCCTTGGTAAAGGCATTGTTGCGGGTATAGCACCACAAAACGGTTACCATACCCAGTTCATGCGCGCGGTCGAATGCCTGTGCTATCTCAATTATTTGATTGTCCGAATCCTCTGAACCAAAATATATGGTTGCGCCCACAGCAGCCGCGCCCAGGTTCCAGGCATCCTCAACAGTACCAAATGGTATCTGTTTATATTTAGTAGGATAGGTCATCAGTTCGTTATGGTTTATTTTAACCAGGAACGGAATTTTGTGCGCGTATTTGCGCGACATGATGGCTAAATTGCCAAACGTGGTAGCTACCGCATTGCATCCACCCTCAATAGCCAGTTTTATAATATTTTCAGGGTCGAAATAAAGCGGGTTTTTAGCAAACGACGCACCCGCGGTATGCTCAATGCCCTGGTCAACCGGCAGTATGGACACATAGCCAGTACCAGCTAAGCGCCCGTGGTTATGTATTGCCGCCAGGTTACGCAGCACTTGCGGATTGCGGTTACTGTTTATAAATATCCTGTCAATAAAATCGGGTGAAGGGGCATGTAAAGTGTCTTTCGGAAAGGTATCGCTTTTGTGCTCCAGCAGGCTGCCGGCGTCCTTGCCCAGCAGCTCAGTAATTTTGTTCGTGGCCATAAAAAATTCATTAGGTTTGGTATTAACAGCAATAATAAATTATTGTGTTAGCATTTGCGTTTACTTTATGTAAAGCTATCGTTTCATTTGCAATTAGGCACATTCAGCTAAAAAGTTATTGCTACTTTTACACTTTAAAGATATATGTCGGTACTGATTTTCACGCTTATTATCCTTGTTGGTTCATGCTTTGCCGGCTTAGTCGGCTCGTTAACAGGTTTAGGCGGCGGCTTTATCATCATCCCCCTGCTTACTATTATTCTACGTGTCGATATTCATTATGCCATTGGTGCCTCGCTGGTATCTATTATAGCTACCTCATCGGGCTCGGCGGCGGCTTATGTTAAAGAAGGTATAACCAATATGCGGCTTGGGATGTTCCTCGAGATCGCAACAACCGTAGGCGCGGTATGCGGCGCTATGCTTGCCATGTATATCCCCACCCATTTTTTAGCGGTGATATTGGGCACTATCCTCATATTTTCGGCATTATTATCGTTAAGGAAAAAGGCGCAACAAATTGTAGAACACAAAAGCGCGCTCGCCGAAAAACTCAAGCTTAATGGCAGTTACCCCGGTGCAGATGGTACCGTTAATTATAGTATTAGTAACGTAGGTGGCGGCTTTGTGGTGATGTTGTTTGCAGGTTTGTTGTCGGGCCTACTCGGTATAGGATCTGGTGCATTAAAAGTATTGGCTATGGATAGCATCATGAAGGTGCCTTTTAAAGTATCAACCACTACCAGTAATTTTATGATAGGCGTTACCGGGGCGGCAAGCGCGGTGGTTTATTTGCAGCGCGGTTATATTGATCCGGCCATATCAATGCCCGTAGTTATAGGGGTGCTGATCGGCGCTATGGCAGGCTCAAAAATATTGGTGAATACCAAATCATCGGGTTGGCTGCGCTGGTTTTTCGTGGTGGTGGTATTGGTACTGGCCTCACAATTAATTTATAACGGAATTATAGGTAAGATATAGTATGGCAGCAAAAACCCGTTTTAAAGATGCTGATATGCAGGCTGTAATTGGCTGGGTGCTGCGCATAGGCGTAATTGTATCGGTGAGTATTGTAATTTTTGGCGGCATGGTTTACCTGTATCGCCATGGGAGCGAGGCGCCAAATCATAAGCACTTTATCACGCAGCCCAGTTTTGTGCAACTCGGCGGCATTCTACAGGGCATTATTGATTTTCACGGCCGGTCCATTATACAAGCCGGCATCATTCTACTTATTGCCACACCTATATTAAGGATAATATTTTCCACCATAAGTTTTGCATTGGAGAAGGACCGCTTGTATGTGCTAATCAGCCTGCTGGTTTTGCTTATCATATTTATAAGCAGCATTAGCGGACACATCGCTTAATACTATTAATTTTCGTTACCGCTGCCCTTCAGCCTGTTTTGCTCATCAACATTACCGCCAACGCGCTTTGCCGCGCCCTTGACCGATTGTTTGCCAAAATGATAAATAAAAGTCGCCGTTATAAATCTTGATCCGGCTTTCTCGCGACCGGTAAGGTCAAGATTCGCGTAGTGCGAATTATACTTGTATTCGTCGGTATTAAAAATATCGCTCACTGCTAATCGTATGGTGCCGTTATTATTTAATATGGCCTGGCTAATACCCGCCCTGCTCTCCCATTGCGCGCGGTATTGTTTTATACCATAATAAGTTGGCGATTCCCATGAGCCGTAAACTTCCAACCGTAAACCATTAGCTATAGTAAAATCCTGGGTAGCTTGCACCGTAAAATCCGATGTTTTAACCCGCAGGCTGTCGGAGTTATAAATCAATCGGTCATATCCACCGTATAGATAAAGGCTTGCTGTCCACCATTTGGTTATATCAATGGGCAGCGTAAGTTCGAGGCTGTATTCATAGCGGGTGCCAATGTTGCTGGTAGTGGTAGTAAACACTTTGGTGGAATCATTTTGCTGGAATACCGGCACAAAAAAACCACTTGTTACAACCATGCTCAATGCAACTTTGTACTTCGCTTTAAACAATTCGGCTATTGAATAGGTGCTTATATATTCAGGCTTTAAGAATGTGTTACCAGTACTGTACGAATATTCATCGATATAAGCTACAAAAGGGTTCAGATCCTGGTAATTTGGGCGCAAGATGCGGCGGTTGTAATTAGCTGTAAGGCTGTTATCTTTACTAATGTCCTGGGTTACCTCAACGTTCGGAAAAAAATCAAGATAACTGCGGTTAACAGTTTTATTCGGGTTAAGCGATTCGCTGAATGATTTGGTTTGCTCTGCACGCAAGCCCAGCGCCAGGCTGGTATTATTAAACTTATCGCTGTAATTTACATATGCTGCGTCAATTCTTTCGTTATAAATAAAGTGATCGGTTAATGAAGGCACCGGCGTAAATTGGGGAATGCTATCCACCCTGCCGTCAAAGTCAATAATGTTATTACTGTTTACCTGGTTATTTTTTACCCCCAGGCCTAAAGTGCCTGTTTTTGAAAGCGCCTGGCTAAAATCCAGTTTCTCCGACCGCACTTTGATATGCGATGGCGAATTATCAATATAATACATGGGCTGCTTGTAAGGTATCCCGTTTGCCTGGAAAAAATCATTCCGCAACAATTCCGCCGAACTGCGGTCATAGGTCGAATAGTCCAAATCTGCCGATAGTGTAGTACCATCGCCCTTGCCAAAACTACCCCTGTAATTGAGGTTATAATTAAGGTTGGTAATATCCCTGTCGATATGCGAATTTTCGGTAATAGCCGAATCTAAAAACCCATTATTAGCTATATTGGTTATGTTTCCTTTATCAATACCTGCTCCGCTGTGGTAGCCATATATTAACGCCCCTATGGTTTGCTTTGCACCAACGCTGTAGTCGGCTCCCCCATTAAAGCTGTGATTTTTTAAATAGGTGGTACTGTTATAATTCTCGTCTAAATTTGTTGGCCCAATGATGCGGTTAATATCAAGCAGCCGCGGGGTCTTGTTATCGGCAAAAGTATAGCCGCCAAACAGGTTAAGTTTCGTGGTACGGTAATTAAAATTAAATCCCGTGCTTAATTTATAATCCTGCCCGTAAGCAGCGCTCTCGGTAATATTAGCCTTAAAACCGGTTTCCTTATTCTTTTTTAGTATGATATTAATAACGCCGCCGCCGCCCGCCGCGTCATATTTAGCCGATGGGTTTTCAATTAGCTCTATCTGGCTTATCATACTGCTTTGGTAGCTCTTCAACAGGTCGGCCAGTTGCTCGTCATTAAGCTGGCCTATCGCTTTCCCATTTATAGCCACTAGTGCCTTTTGACCGCCTTTAAGCAGCACCTGGTTATCAATTATACGCACCCCCGGTGCAGTGCTCAAAATATCAAAAACCGAATTCCCCGATGCCAGGATGCTCTTATCAACGTTCAGCACAGTTTTACCGGGCTTTACCTCAATATAATCACGCTTATCGGTTATTTTAACTTCGCCTAATTGGCTGCTTTCTGTATGCAGTGTAACGTTATCAATAGCAATATCGCTATCAACTACCTTGTATTCATGCGTATATTTCCGTTCATAGCCAAGCTTATGCACAAAAAGCATATAACTGCCCGGCTTTATATTTTCAAAGCCAAAATGGCCGCCTTGTACACAAATGGTTGATTTTACTATTGCCGAATCAGGATAATTTAGCAGCGTTACAGTAGCGCCCTCGGCTGGTATGGTACTATCTGTTGAAACTTTTCCTCTAACAGCATACCCTGTTTGCGCAAACGAATAGTGATATACGCTAACGAGAAACACCGCTAAAACCCACCGGTATAAAAATTTCATTAATTCAGATCAGTAAAATTATTGCAATAGCTTAGATGTAAATTTATGAGCTATGATACGCTAAATTAACATAAAATTTCAACAAGGCGCATATATTTAAAAAACTATAATGACCGCTGATATGCAAATTATACTTATTTTCGGGTGCTAAAACACGCCTTTTGTGTTAGATAATTATTATGAGAAATTTTATTTTTGTTATGCTGATGATGTTTTGCGCGGTAACTGTATCGGCACAAACCGAACCGACAAATTACGCTGCGGCTGTAAGCAAGTTTAAGCAGTTTTACAACAACAACCAACCCGATAGCGTTTTTGCCATGTTCAGCCCCGACATGAAAACCGCCCTGCCTATTGATAATTTTACTGCTACTACAAAGCAATTGAAAAGCCAGTTGGGTAACCTCGTTTCAACAAAATTTATACAATATGCCGCCCCTATAGGCGAATACGAAGCTACTTTCCAAAACGGCATGTTCATGCTCAATATAGGACTAAATGGTCAGAACCAGTTTACGGGCCTACGATTAACGCCGCCTGCTGCTAAAACCACAACGGAAACTGCACCCGACCCTTCGATAACCGAATCATCAATAGTTTTAAAAACCCTGTCGGGTACTATTTATGGCACGTTAGCCATGCCAAACAATGCAAAGGGAAAAGTGCCGGTAGTACTTATTATAGCAGGATCTGGCCCTACCGACCGCAATGGCAACGGGCCCCTGATTAATACCAATACTTATAAACTATTAGCCAACGCATTGGGCAAAGCCGGCATAGCATCGGTAAGGTATGATAAACGCATGATTGGCCAAAGCGTAGGCACGCAAAAGGAAAGCGACCTGCGGTTTGAGGATTATTCGGATGATGCGGTAGGTTTTATTAATATGTTGAATGATGATGAACGCTTTTCAAAACTAATAGTGGCCGGCCACAGCGAAGGCTCGCTCATAGGCATGTTGGCTTGCCATGACGAACCGGTTAAGGGATTTATATCATTAGCAGGAGCAGGTGAACCCGGCGAAAAAATACTGACCGAACAAATGAAATCACAGCCCGGCTATGCATCCGAAGGATTAAAAAAGGTATTGGACAGCCTTAAACGCGGCAAAATAAACCCAAATGTCGACCCGTCATTATACGGCCTGCTGAGGCCAAGTATACAAATGTACATCATGTCGTGGTGCCGGTATGATCCCGCTACAGAGATACGAAAAGTAAAATGCCCTATTTTAATTGTGCAGGGAACAACCGACATGCAGGTAACGGTTGATAACGCCCAAAAATTAAAAAGCGCAAAATCGAGCGCTATACTGTTAATTGTAAGGGGTATGAGCCATATATTAAAGGATGGCCCAACCGAGCGGGAAGCCAACCTGGCCACTTACAAAGACCCTAACCTGCCACTCAATACCGAGATGGTAACCGGCGTAATTGATTTTATAAATAAGTTATAAGCCTTGGTTCATAGTTGATGGTTAATAGTTCATAGTAGCTGCAAATAAATTTTTGCCATGAACTATTAACCATCAACTATGAACAATTCTAAACTATCCTTATCTGGTGCTTCACCAGCAAACCCGGTATCCCATCTGCCGAAAAAACAGCTTTTTTGATGTTATTCAGTTCCGGGTCGATGCTATAATTATATGAGGTCGAAAAATCTACGCCGCCCAAATCTGTACGGTTAAATACCGTGCCCGAAAGCTCGCATTGCTCAAATGCACTGCCTGTAAGCGTGGCCATGCTGAAAGTCGTTTCTTTTAATGATGACTTTATGAACTTAGTGTTTAACATCTTCTTGCTCATGAACGATGCATAATCCAATATGCAGTTTTCAAACTTAACGCTGAATAACAGGTTCTGGCACTCGCTAAAGTTTACGCCTAATATTTTGCAGTTATAAAATTCAACATTATTTAAAAACGAATTTTGCAGGCGCATCATACTTAAATTACAACCGTCAAACACGCAGTCCACAAATTTATTGCCTGCAAAATTACTGCTCGAAAAGTCGCATTTTTTAAAGGTGCAGCTTTGGAATTCTCTACCTGTTGTCGTTTTTTCGGCATGGTCCAGCCCTTCAAAAACCTTATCCTCATTAACTATAAATTCCATTTATCCACCTTTATGTTGATGCTGGCAAATATATAAATTGTAACCATTAGCCTCGTAATAGCCCATAAAAAGACATATTGACTTAAGTACATGGTTAACACAATTACCCCTTTTTATCTACCAAACTATTGATAATCAATATATTAATTGATAAATAGGTCGAAATTATGTTAAGTTATGTTAACCTTATAATTAGAGTTAATGCACTATAAACTACAATTATCAAGGCCATCTATTTCCAGGCACCCAGTAACCGGCGCACAGCTATAATTTCGCCTAAGTGATATGCGTTATGATCAGCTATCTGAAAAGCTTCCATCAAAATGGTTTGCCCACTGCCGCCGGGTATCGGTTCATATATGTCGCTATGCTCCAATATCCCTATAAATTCGTCAAGGTCGCTGTTTATCTGCTTTATCGAATCATCCCAGGCACCATCATCTTCCGGGGTGCTTTCTTTTGGCCAGTATTCCTCGGGCCATTTCGGCGATTGGTGGTTCGGGTCCATACAAAAGCGCAAGATGTCCCATTGCGCAATACGTATATGTTCAACCAGTTGCCATATGCTGTAAGGCAACTTATCAACTTTAACACCGCGCAGGTTTGCAGGTAAGCCGGCCAAAGCGTCCTTCAAAGTTACATGCGCATTGCCACCCATCAAAAGATTGGTAACTTCCCCGATCAATATTTTATTATTGCTATCCATTTATGTAATTTTTCATCAAAGTAATTATTCGTTGATAATTTGTTTTTTTAAAGCACTCATGAATGCTTCGCAGTTTGTTTTTTAATGGTGATGAAGCTATCATGGGCGCTTTATTCATTCCTTGTTTGTGAACGGAAGCCCATGATGGTTTTTGATGAACAAAAGTTACAGTATTAAGTTGGCGTATTTTACAATAAATTGCCATGCGTTTGTAATTAGCTGATTATTTCAGGTAAATGTTTTAAGTTTACTTATTCAAATTTAATTTATCCATCGGTGAATAAAATATTCCTACCCCTACTACTTGCAGTTGTAATTTTTACCGGGTGTAAAAAAGACGGCGCTGTTAATCCCCAGGAAGCAAAAGACGATGCCGCTTTTACGGCCTACGAACAAACTTTTCTTGATGGCTTGTGGAAACAAAATCCCGATTGGGCAACAGCCGAGGGCTATCATAAGTACGATAGTCTGCTATTGGTACCAAGCAGCAAAAACTTCGACAAACAGGTCGACTTTGATAAGAAACAACTCGATTCAATTAACCGTTATGATATTACCTTACTGTCGCAGTCGAGTAAGATTGATTATTACCTTATCCAAAACGCGATGCAGTATTCGCAATGGAGCATCAAACAACTGAAACAATATCAATGGGCCCCCACCTATTATAATTGCATAGGCACTTTTGCTGTTATATTAAACGAGCATTATGCACCACTTGCCAGCAGGCTACGCAAATTCTATCAAAAAATGGCCTTTATACCCGACTACTATAAAGAGGCCGAAAAACAGATAAAAGACCCGGTAGTTGAGCTCACCAACCTGGCTATCGACCAGCACCTGGGCGGTGTGGGCGTTATTGAACAGGATTTTGGCGATTCGCTAAAGAAAACAAACATACCCGAGGCTGAACAAAAACTAATGCTCGACAGGGCGCATGCATCAGCTGAAGTGATAAAGGGCTTTGCCGCATGGTTAAAGGCAATTAAGAACGATCACCCCCGCAGCTTCAGGCTGGGCAAGGATCTGTACGAGGATAAATTTAAATACGAAATACAATCACAATATACCGCGCAGCAAATATTTAACGCCGCAACGGAGCGCAAAAAATATGTTCACCGCGAAATGGCCAAACTAAGCAAAACCTTGTGGCCAAAATATTTCGGCAACCAGGCAATGCCAACAGACAGCCTCGACCTGATACGCCAGGTAATCGATACCATATCAAGCCAGCATGTTGCAGCTGCCAATTTTCAAAATGCTATTGAGAAACAGATACCCGTTTTAACCGCATTCGTTACTCAAAAGGGCCTGCTTACTATGGACCCATCAAAACCGTTGGTAGTACGCAAGGAACCTGCTTATATGGCCGGAGTAGCCGGTGCGTCGATGAGTTCGCCCGGGCCATATGATAAAAGTGGCAATGCCTATTATAATGTAGGCAGCCTGGCAAATTATACGCCCGAAAAAGCTGAAAGCTACCTGCGCGAATACAACAATTACACGCTGCAAATTTTAAGTATACACGAGGCTATACCCGGCCATTACGTACAATTAACTTATGCCAACCAATCGCCAAGCCTTATAAAATCAATATTTGGTAATAACACCATGATTGAGGGCTGGGCCGTTTATGGCGAACAAATGATGCTGGATAATGGTTATGGCGGGGATTCGCCCGAAATGAGGCTCATGTGGTACAAATGGCACCTGCGCTCGGTTTGCAACACCATTTTGGATTATAGCGTACATGCCGGCGGCATGAACCAGGACCAGGCTATTAAAATGCTTACCCATGAAGCATTTCAGCAGCAAACCGAAGCCGAAAACAAATGGAAAAGGGTAACAGTAACAAGTGTACAGTTGGATTGCTATTTTACAGGCTATAAAGAAATTATGGACCTGCGCGAAGCCTGGAAAAAAGACCAGGGCGATAAATACAACCTGAAGGATTTTAACGAGAAATTCCTGAGCTACGGCAGCGCTCCTGTTAAATATATTAAGGAAGCTATGATGGCAAAACAAACAACAAATCCAACCGGAAATTAGAAACGGAAATGCTTAAATAAAAAGGCGGTGAATTAAATTTACCGCCTTTTCTGTTTACAGTTATTTATTATCACTCAACAATAATTATCCGTTAATCACTAATTTATTATCTTCGCTTTTATGTCACCTCAAGAAGCTAAAACCCAAATTGAAGCCATATCAGCCGAGCTAAGGCAGCATAATTATAATTATTATGTGCTTGCTATGCCTACCATATCTGACTTTGATTTTGATAAAAAGCTGGAGCAATTAATAGCACTTGAACAACAATTCCCTGAGTTTGCCGACCCTGATTCTCCATCGCAAAAGGTAGGTGGCTTTATTACTAAGGAATTTAAAACCGTAAAGCACAAATGGCCCATGCTATCATTGGGCAATACCTATAACGAACAGGAACTGCTTGATTTCGACCAACGCGTACGCAAAGCCATAGGTGATAATTTTGAGTATGTATGCGAGCTGAAGTTCGATGGCCTCTCCATGAGCCTTACTTATGAAAACGGCACACTGGCACGCGCCGTAACCCGTGGCGATGGTGTACAGGGCGATGAGGTAACTAACAATGTACGCACCATACACAGCATTCCTAAACGCCTTTGCGAAGGTACCTATCCCGATCATTTCGAGATTCGCGGCGAAGTATTTATGCACCTCAAAGCATTTGAGCGGCTGAACGAAGAACGAGTTGAAAATGGCGAGTTGCCGTACGCAAATCCCCGCAATTTTGCTTCGGGCACTATAAAATTGCAGGATAGCAGCGAGGTGTCCAAACGCCCGCTTGATAGTTTTATGTATTTTTTATATACCGATAAGCAATTATTTAAAACCCAATGGGAGAGCTTACAAGCGGTAAAAAACTGGGGTTTTCCGGTAAATGAGCATAGTAAGCTTTGTACCGATGTTAGCCAGGTATTTGAATTTATAAACCACTGGGATACCGCCCGGCATAAATTAAGTTATGATACCGATGGCATTGTTATTAAAGTAAACAATTATTCGCAGCAGCAGGAATTGGGCTTTACTGCCAAATCGCCACGCTGGGCAATTGCCTACAAGTTTAAAGCCGAACGCGTTGAAACCGAATTGCTGAGTGTAAGCTACCAGGTGGGCCGCACCGGGGCAGTTACTCCTGTCGCCAATTTAAAGCCGGTGTTATTGGCCGGCACTACCGTAAAACGCGCTACCCTGCACAATGCCGATGAAATTGAAGAGCGCCTTAAACTGCATGAGCACGATTGGGTGTATGTAGAAAAAGGCGGCGAGATAATCCCCAAGATCATCAGTGTAAACCTTGATAAACGCACATCGGCACAAGCCATAAAATATATTACCCATTGCCCGGTATGCAATACTAAACTCGAGCGCAATGAAGGTGAAGCTGCTTGGTATTGCCCTAACGAGGAAGGCTGCGCACCGCAAATAGTGGGCAAAATGCAACACTTTATTGGTCGCAAAGGCATGAATATTGATGGCTTGGGCGACGAAACCATTGAAACCCTGTTCCAGAAAGGCTTTATAAGGTACATTAGTGATATTTATGATCTGCACTTGCATGCTGCCGAACTGAAGCAGCTTGGGCGTTTTGGCGAGAAATCAATCAATAACATGATTGATGGCATTGAAAAATCGAAGCAAATGCCATTTGAAAAAGTGTTGTTTGGCCTTGGTATACGGTATGTGGGCGAAACGGTGGCCAAAAAATTAGTGGCACATTTTAAAACCATTGATAACCTTGCCGCCGCTACTTATGATGAACTGGTAACTGCCGAAGAAATTGGCGAACGCATTGCAAAAAGCATACAGGAGTATTTTGCCGATGCCAACCACATAGCTGAAATAGAAAAATTAAAAACCCAGGGCTTGCAATTCATTGCCGAAGAAAAGGAGATGAACCTGCAAAGTGATAAACTATCGGGTAAAAGCTTTATTATATCGGGCGTTTTTGAAAAGTTCTCGCGCGATGAGCTAAAAGACATAATTGAGCAAAACGGTGGGAAAATACTAAGCAGCATCTCGCCCAAACTTAACTACCTGGTGGCCGGGGATAATATGGGGCCTGCAAAATTGGAGAAGGCAAACAAACTAAACATTCCCATCATAAGCGACGATGAGTTACTTGAAATGCTAAATAGCTAAAACACACATTATATGTTTTTTTGCGATCCTATTAAATCTACCGGCTCTTTTATACCGTAAATAAAGTGTTGGCACAAAAATTGCATGTTGTAATGTAAATTTGTTGATATACAAAACATTTTGAAATTCACTATGTTAAAGTAT
>CAIWRU010000121.1 GCA_903915155.1 uncultured Mucilaginibacter sp. | reverse complement strand
TGCTACATCTGCACTGTTTGGGTAACTATTAAGCAACGGCTCAAGTAAAGGTAATAATAACCCGTATGCTTTTTGGTTATTAAAAATATTAGCTGCATTTAATAGCAATAGCTTATCATTAGGGAAGCGCTTCAATCCTTTTTGAATCGTAGCTACAGCTTTGGCAGTATCCCCCATTGATTGGTAAATATTTGCTGTAGCTTCAATAAAAGACGCCCGGGCAGTATCGGCGTCAATTAAATTAGTATAATACTTTGCGGCATCCTGCAAATTACCTAGTTTATTACTTGAATAAGCTATATAGAAGTTCAACTGCTTAAAAGAAGGGACAAACTTTTGTGCTTTCAAAAATGATTGCTCGGCATTTACAAAATCCGAAGTAGTCATATAACGAAAACCCTGGCGTATGTAAACGTTGGCTAAACAACGTTTTATATAATCAAGCTGCTCCTGGTAACTAACGGCCTTTTTGTTTTTGCATATTTTTTCAACAAGGTCTACCGTTTGAGGAAACAGTGTTGCCGGTTGCTTAAGGGTATTTAATGAATCTTCATAAACAATAGTTGAATTAACTAAAGCCCTATATATGCTCTTTTTCACGTCAACGGAATCAGCATGGGTTGTCACCAGGCTATCCACTGATTTTTTTGCAGCAGTTAAAAACTTCAGGTCTTTCTTTTGCTTGTAAAGTGCGAGGTTATTCACTACGGGCTTAAACGTCTCCGATTGAGAAAACGCATAAGCCGTAGAAAATAGCAGCACTAAAACCGATGATATTAATTTACGGCCCTGCATCATATTATTTATTCAGTTATCTCATCGGTTGATGATTCTTCACCAGTCTCAGTATTTTCAGCACTTCCTTCAATTTCAACATCTTCCTCGTCGTCGTGCTCAATTTTTGCAACTGATGCTATCTCATCATTACCTTTAAGTGTAATTAATCTAACGCCCTGGGTAGCCCGGCCCATAGTCCTTAACTCACTTATCGCCATCCTTATTATAATCCCCGATTTATTTATTATCATCAGGTCTTCATTATCGGTAACACCTTTTATAGCAACAAGGTTTCCGGTTTTTTCAGTTATGTTAAGTGTTTTTACACCCTTACCACCACGATTAGTTACCCTGTAGTCGTCAATGTCGGTACGTTTTCCATAACCTTTTTCCGATACTACCAACACGGTAGTTTCAGGATTATCAATGGCGATCATGCCTACAACCTCATCATTATCACTATCAAGCGATATACCACGAACACCGGTAGCCGTACGGCCCATTGGCCTTACAGTAGCCTCGTTAAAGCGAATTGCCCTACCCGATTTAAGCGCCATAACAATTTCGCTGCTGCCGCTGGTTAAGTTTGCCTCAAGCAATGAATCACCATCGTTAATATTGATAGCGTTTATACCATTGGCACGCGGGCGTGAATAAGCCTCGAGCGAAGTTTTTTTGATGGTACCTTTGCGGGTACACATAATGATGTAGTTATTTTCAAGATAATCTTTATCCTTAAGGTTGATGATCTTGATGTATGCCTTTATCTTTTCTTCTTTTGGTATGTTAATGATGTTCTGGATGGCACGGCCTTTTGATGTACGCGATCCTTCCGGTATCTCAAATACCCTTAACCAGAAACATTGTCCCGATTCGGTAAAGAATAGCATATAATTATGGTTCGATGCGATCAGCAGGTGCTCAATAAAGTCCTCATCGCGGCTATTGCTGCCCAATGAGCCCTTACCACCCCTGCCCTGCCTGCGGTACTCGGTTAAAGGCGTACGTTTAATATAGCCTTCATGCGAAATGGTAATTACAACGTCTTCATCTTCAATAAAATCCTCGGTATTCATCTCAGCCGATGAGTAAACTATCTCAGTTTTGCGCTCATCGCCATATTTTTCCTTTATCTCAATAAGTTCGTCCTTAATGATCTGCATACGCAAACCTTCATCGGCTAAAACTGAATTTAAATAGTCTATCAGCTTCATTAACTCGTCGAATTCCGCTTTGATCTTGTCGCGTTCCAGACCGGTTAACCTTCTTAGGGTCATGTCTAGTATGGCGCGGGCCTGTATGTCGCTCAAAGCAAATTGGGCCATTAAACCTTCACGGGCATCTTCAGGTGTTGCCGATGCACGGATCAGTTTAATAACTTCATCTAAATGATCAAGTGCGATCAATAAACCTTCGAGTATATGTGCGCGTTTCTGAGCTTCAGCCAGTTCGAATTTGGTACGACGAACTACAACCTCGTGCCTGTGCTCAACAAAATGGAAAATTAGGTCCCTTAGGTTAAGCATCATCGGGCGGCCATGCACCAGCGCAATGTTATTTACGCTAAATGATGTTTGCAAGGCGGTATATTTAAACAAATTGTTTAAAACGATAGCTGCATTTGAGTCGCGTTTTATTTCATAAACAATACGTATACCTTCACGGTTCGATTCATCCCTGATGGCGTTTATACCTTCAATCTTTTTCTCGTTAACCAGTTCGGCAGTACGCTCAATCATGTTAGCCTTGTTTACCTGGTAAGGTATTTCGGTAACAATAATACGTTCACGGTCGTTATTATAAACTTCAATTTCGGCTCTTGAACGGATAACTATACGTCCCCTGCCGGTTTCTAAAGCCTCGCGCGGACCTTCAACACCGTAAATAATACCACCGGTTGGGAAATCGGGGCCTTTCACGTGTGTCATCAGTTCGCTTATCTCGATGTCGCGGTTATCGATAAAAGCTAAAGTAGCATCGATCACTTCCGACAAATTATGTGGCGCCATATTCGTAGCCATACCTACCGCGATACCCGATGCACCGTTTACCAGTAAGTTCGGGAATTTTGCAGGCAATACCGTAGGTTCCTGCAGCGTATCATCAAAGTTTAACTGGAAATCAATGGTGTCCTTATTAATATCGGCTAGCATTTCTTCAGCAAGTTTTTGCAGTCTTGCTTCAGTATAACGCATTGCCGCAGGGTTATCACCGTCAATGGTTCCGTAGTTTCCCTGGCCCTCAACCAGTGGATAACGCAAGCTAAAATCCTGCGCCATACGCACCATGGTATCATAAACCGAGGCGTCACCATGCGGGTGATATTTACCCATTACCTCCCCTACTATACGGGCTGATTTTTTGGTGGGCTTGTTATTAGCCAAACCCAGGTCGAGCATACCGAAAAGCACGCGCCTGTGTACCGGTTTTAAACCATCGCGCACATCGGGTAAGGCCCTTGATACGATAACCGACATTGAATAATCAATGTAGGCTGATCGCATTTCTTCATCAATATTTATCGAAATTATTTTGTCTTCTTGTGGTGAGTTACCGTTTCCTGTTTCGTCGGCCATAGTATTTTTTTGTAGAAAATCTTCTCTTTAAATTCCCGTTAAAATTTGGATTTTTTAACGACCTGCGAAGTTAAGAAATTTAATGGTTTTTATTAACTTTTTTACCAACATTATACAGGGTTTTCAACGTTATACACTCAAAATGTTACATAAAAAACTGTGTTTTGTAATGCGATTTATTTTAAGCGTTTCCAGTATTCTTCAACCCGCTCGCCGTTAGGTAAAATCCCCTTTAAAGTAAGCGTATCGTTATTGATGGTATAATGGTAATGTATGGGTATGTTAAGCAACTTAGATTCCTGGTTGCTAAAGGTTTGTACTTCCAGGCAAGTATCGGCGTTTAATTTATAATCGCCGGTTTCATACATCTCGGGCACATATCCTTTTTGAATTACATAGGCTTCAAAATGTGCCTGGCTATATGTCCGCTGCAATGCATATTCTTTTGGCGCACCTTCCTTTTTGCCATCAAAAATATCACCGGCATATTCCCATTTACCCTTAAGGGTTTGTGCCTGGTAAAATGATGATAAAAGTATAAAGAGTAAGAAGCTCGCTGTCAGTATTTTAATATTCTTCATTACGCCCAATTAATACCTTTTTTTAACAACGAAAGCGTTTTTTCTTCTTCACTGCCCGGTTGCGCCTGGTAATTATATACCCATTTTGCAGTCGGCGGTAAACTCATTAATATTGATTCGATACGTCCATTAGTTTCCAACCCAAATTTTGTACCCGCATCATACACCAGGTTAAACTCGGTATAGCGGCTTCGGCGCTGGTATTGCCAATTTTTGTTATCCTCGGAATAATCTTTATTACGATTGCGGTTAACCAATTCAGTATAGGTTGGGATGAACGATCTCGCCAGCGCTTTAGAAAAATCAAATATGTTTTCCCATGTCAATTCATCTGTAGCTGTAAGGCGGTCATAGAATATGCCCCCTATTCCCCTTGTTTCGTTACGGTGTTTGATGTAGAAGTAATCATCGGCCCATAATTTAAACCGGTGGTAAAAATCATGGTAGAACTTATCGCAGATATCTTTTAGATTCTGGTGAAAAAAACGCGCATCATCTTCAAAAATATAATGCGGTGTAAGGTCGATGCCACCACCGAACCATCGCACGGCTGCATCCTCGCCTGTAATGGGCGATGGCAATTCAAAATACCGCACATTCATGTGGATAATGGGAACCATGGGATGATTTGGGTGGATGACAATTGAAATACCTGTCGCAAAAAAGTCATCCTGGTCTACATTCAGGGCTTTTTTAAGGGAATGTGGTAATTGCCCATGCACAGCCGAAAAGTTCACACCTCCCCTTTCGAATATATTACCGTTTTGAATAATTCGCGTTCGGCCGCCGCCGCCGCCTTCCCGCTCCCACTTTTCTTCTTCAAACTTCGCGTTACCGTCAACTTCTTCAAGTGCTGCACAAATTTCATCCTGTATCAGCTGGTATGCGGCGCTTATGTGTTCTTTAGATATCATCAGGGCAAAAATGTAAAGAATTTTTTGTAGAAACACAATACTTGTGTCTCTGAAATGAAATTTAATAGTGCAAAAAATTACGCTTCTAAATAATCCAAATCTTTATGAAAGGTTTCTTTTAGTTGGCTTATAGCGAACAATGCTATCACACTTAAAATAGCCATCATAATATAACCGCTGGTGATCATGCCGTAGCTTGCCGAAAATGCCGCGAATGCAGCATTAATAGGTATAAGCGAGGCCCTAATAAAATTGGGAACCGTAGTAGTTACTGTTGCCCGGATATTGGTTCCAAACTGCTCGGCAGGTATAGTAACAAATATGGGCCAGTAACCTACACCAAAGCCCAGGAAAAGGCATAACCAGGTAAATTGCGTTGGTGTAATGTTGGTAGCGCTTAAATAGCAGATTACACTTGCCACCGAAATGAGGATAAAAATAACTACTGTCAAGCGCCTTGAACGGGTGATCTGCGATAATAAACCAGCAAAAAGCCCTCCTATGGCTATACCAATGTAACTATAGAATACACCATCGCCGGCATTTAAAGGCACTTTAGCGCCAAGGGCTTTACCAAACTCGGGCGATAAAGTAATTAATATACCGATCACAAACCAATTGGCCGAGCCAACTAAAATACAGTACAGGTATTTTATAAATCGCTTAAAGTTGGTAAACAGCATAAGGAAGTTGCCCCGCGATACATCCTTATTTTCAACATCTTTATAAAGGCCCGATTCGTAGGTGCCTAAACGTAACAATAACAGGCAGATGCCCAATATGCCGCCAACATAATAAGCCCAGTGCCAATCCAGGTTTTTGGCAACTAAATTTGCTGCGGCAGCACCCAGTAAACCAATTACCGAAACTATCATGGTACCATAGCCCCTCTTGGTTGTTTTCATGGTTTCGGCAACTAGGGTTATACCTGCGCCTAACTCACCTGCCAGGCCCAGCCCGGCAATAAACCGCACTATAATATACCCTTCAACATTCGTCACCCTTCCGTTTATAAAGTTGGCAACTGAATAAAGTAAAATAGAACCAAAAAGCACCTTAATACGCCCCAATTTGTCGCCAACTATTCCCCATATCAAACCGCCTATCAGCAAACCAAACATTTGCCAGTTAATAATGGTAACGCCCACGGCTTTTACATCGGCTGCTTTTACCCCAATGGCCAGTAAGCTCGGCATACGTACTATCGAAAAAACCAATAAGTCATATATATCAACAAAATACCCTAATGAGGCTACTAATACTAAGAAAATAACATTGCGGTTGATATTGGCTGTGGCTACTTCAGTCATAAAGTTTATATAATTGGTGGGGCTAAAGTAAGTAATCACCTTCAACAAAAAAAGCCCCCCGATATTGTCGGGGGGCTTTTCCAATCAGAATTATAGATTATGCTTTTTTCACATTTACTGCTTGCAATCCTTTTCTGCCTTCTTCCACATCATAGGTAACATCATCGTTATCTTTAATAGCGTTTACACCGCCTTGTACATCTTTAAAATGTACAAACAGATCTTTGCC
>CAIWRU010000120.1 GCA_903915155.1 uncultured Mucilaginibacter sp. | reverse complement strand
GAAAATGAAATTGATAATTTCGACCATAATGAGATTGCCACCCATGCTGCCAAATTTGCGCCACAACGCTTTAGGAATGAGCTTTTTGAGTTTTTATCTAGAGTTATGACCCAAAAATGACTTTGACAGATTAATAATATTTGGCCCTAATATTGATAAATTGGTAAAAGTTATATTTAATAGTTACAATTATTTATAATTAGTATATTTGCACAAAACCTAAGCATGTGAAGATTAATACCCCTTATTATGGCCATTCGATACTCTAAGCACCTGCCTGCAATAGTTTTTATAAGTGATTTATTGCTGCTAAATATCGCTTTAAGCGCTGCAAATTATCTTGTATTTAATACTCATCATTTCCAGGATCAGTCATCCGTTTTTGCGATCATAGTTAACCTTGCCTGGATTGCTATATCGTTTTTAAACAAAAATTTCGCTAATCAGCGCCCCCTTATTTTTAACGATATTATCTACAGCTTCTTAATAACCCTCACTTATCACCTTCTATTTGTTTTCGGGGTGATTTACTTTTTTAAAATAGCAGACGTTTCCAGAAGAGAGGTGGCTATTGGTTATACATTATTTGCTGTATTAATTACGCTTGCTCGGTCGATATTGTTAATCGGGTTAGAATTTTATCGTAAAAAAGGATACAACCATCGTCAGGTTATTATTATTGGCGATCGCCAAATGTCTAGCCGACTAAGTAGGTCATTTTCTCAGCACCCTGAATATGGTTATGATATTACGAATATCATTCCTGAGGAAGAAGTGAATGAGTCTTTGCTTACTATGCTGGAGAGAAGCATTTCGGATGAGCAACCCGATGAGATCTTTATTTGTTACAACAGTTTAAGTATTGATTTGCTGGACCATATTATTACTTTGGGCCATAAAAATGGGATTAGCATTAAAATTTTTTCTGATCTAACATTAAAAAATAGCCATGCCCAACTGGTGAATTATAATAATATACCGGTACTTAATATTAAACCCGAAGATGAAATAAGTACAAAAATTCGTGTATTGAAAAGAGGTTTTGACATAGGATTCTCATTATGTGTAATAACTCTTGGAGCTCCCATATTCGTAATGCTTTATATAATAACCAAAACAAGTTCACGAGGCCCCGCTTTTTATAAACAAGAAAGAATTGGTAGAAACGAAAAGCCATTTCATATTATTAAATTCAGAAGTATGTACGGTAATGCCGAAGCATTAGGCCCCCAGCTTTCAAAAGATAACGACCCGAGGATCACCAAGTGGGGGCTTATCATCCGTAAAACCAGACTAGATGAGTTGCCTCAGTTTTGGAACGTATTAAAAGGAGATATGTCGATTGTTGGGCCAAGGCCCGAAAGGCGGCATTTTATAGAACAAATTGTAGAAAGATCGCCAAATTACAAAAAGCTACTCAGCTTAAAACCTGGCCTAACGTCTATAGGGCAAATACATTATGGCTATGCCGAAAATGTAGATCAGATGTGTAGTCGTACCAGGTATGACCTTTTATATCTCCGGAATGTAAATTTGAATTCTGACGTAGATATCATTTTAAAAACGGTAAAGGTTATGATTCAAGGTAAGGGAAAATAGCGGTGAATTTTGTTTTACGGATTGATAAATACTGTAAATGAACATCAATATTGACGCTTCTCTCGTTAGATTGAGAAATATTATTTTCGCAGCGCTCCAACATACTGATAAGTGTTGACGAGTACGCCAGTGGGAGTGGCCCTCGTACTAACAAAAGCAAGTTCGCGTGCGTCAACTGTATCTGAAAGGATGCGTTTGCCACGGCCCAGCAAAACCGGGTATACAATCAGCACAACTTCGTCAACCAAACCTTCCCTGAGTAACATAGATGTGAGTGTAGAACTTCCTGAAACTATCAGATCGGGGCCATCTGCGGACTTGAGCTCGCGAATACCAGCTATAATATCCTCTCCAAGGTCCTTAACCGGTCCCCATTGCAGGCTGTCGGGCCGGTGGGTAGCAATGTATTTAGTTACAGCGTTTATGGCGTTAGCCATCGGAAAGTCTCCCGCATTCGGCCAAAAGCCAGACCACATATCATAGGTGTGGCGGCCAAGTAGCAGATCGAAGTTTGCGCCGTATGCTTCGAGGAGCATCGCTGCCCCGTCAGGGGTTCGATATGGTGTGGTCCAGGCGCCATATGCATAGTCACCGTCATGCTCGATTACGCCGTCCAGTGAGATGTGTTCAAATATCCTGATCTTTCTCATTTTGTTTGTTGTTAAATTTAAGTTTGAACAAAGTTATAACAGACGAGGTAAATGCGTGAGGGGCAATCGAGACAATATACGGGTGTTATTCAGCCCATGGGCGATATTTCAAAACACCAACTTAGGATCAATCTTGCTTGCATCGGGCTTATTGGTTTTATACTATTTCACCTTAAATTACAAGCTTATTTTAGCTAATTTGGATTTTTTGAATAAATGTTGCTCAGATCATTAATATTAGCCGGTGCTATTAATAGCTTATTCTTCATCCTGCTGTTGAAGAGTAAGCCAAAAAACGCTGATAGCGACCGTATATTAATGCTATGGATGGCGATCATTTCATTACAATTAGCCTTTTACTACGATAACCTATCGGCTGCCCCAATTTTTCCGGGCTATTTACAACTGTTGTGTTTTTCACTGCCGTTAATTAACTCCCCGGTATTTTATTCTATATCCGTTCCTTATCGCTTGGGGCAGGCTTTAAATGGAAAAACATATTGGTTCATTTGTTGCCATTCCTGATTTTTAGCTGCGTAACTTTCCTTATTCATTACACCAAAACTGACGACCTTTATTTGAAATACGGGTTCCCGCATTTTAGCGATACATAAATCCGGGGGGTAAGTATTTCTTAACAGCTTTGCTGGCAATTATTCCCGGCTACTATGCTGTCTTAAGCCTTCTTATACTTTTAAGGCATCAAAAACAACTGCCTGATAATTATTCCTACACCGAAAAAATTAACCTGAACTGGCTAAAATGGATCGTGATTTCGCTGCTTGTTCTTTTTATAGGATTATTTTTATTGATTAAGTACGGGGTTAGTTACGGGCTTGTAGCTTACCCAGATCTTTTTGCAGTTGTTGGCGCTATCCTTACCGTGTATGTCTTCTTTATAGGGTACTGCGGCCTGCGCCAATACGCAATTTTCAGCGGTGATGCATCACTCCAGGGAAATATTAATGAAGAAGACACCACAGCATCAAACTACAAAAATTCAGGCCTGAGCGACGAAAAAGCAGAACAAATTTTTATCCGTTTAAACACTCATATGGATAATACCTGATCGGCTTCGGGCGAATATTAATAAATTCGGTGTTTGACCAGCTGGTTTTGGCTTTGAAAAAGTTCATATATCTGCCTTTAGATAAAGGTAGATATAAATAAAAGGGAAATTAATGATTGTTATTACATTAATAGCTGATTATTGGCAAATATACCAGGGCGATTTCTCCAAAAAAAACTATTCTGTAAACGAAACATTGCCTGCGATTCCCGATAGTTTTAAAACAAAGCGCTATATTTAATAGTTATATTGTGCAATGGAGAAATACGGGTTTAACCCACCACAATCACCTGAAATGGACTTAAGCGTAGCCGACCAAAAGCAGGCCATGTTAAGTGCGATTGTTGTCAATTCTGACGATACTATCATTAGCAAGACCCTGCTAGGTATGATAACCAGTTGGAACCCGGCAGCTGAACGGATGTTTGGTTTTAGTGAAGCTGAGGTGCTCGGCAGGCATATTTCATTGATTATTCCACCGGATAGATTGGATGAAGAAACCTACATTATCGGGCAGATAGCTCAGGGTAATCGCGTTGATCACTTTGAAACTGTCCGCATGGCTCGTGACGGTAGTTTTATCCCTATCTCGCTATCCATATCGCCTATTAAAGACCGCAAAGGGCTAGTTATCGGCGCGTCGAAGATAGCACGTGATGTAAGCGGGCAAATAGCGATACACCAGGAGAATGCACGCCTGTATGAGCAAGTGAAGACGTTGAACGACAAAAAGGACGAATTTATAGGGCTGGCCAGCCATGAGTTAAAAACTCCGCTTACAAGTATTAGCGGTTACCTGCAGATACTCGGTAACATAGTGACCGATGAAAAGGCCAAGCTTTTTGTAGATAAGACAAGGCAACAGGTTAAGAAGCTTACAGCACTGGTGTCTGATCTGCTTGATGTGTCAAAGATTGAAGCAGGTAAATTGCGGTTATCAGTAGAGCGGTTCGATATCCGGCAGGTTCTGAAAGATGCTATAGAATTGCTTTCATATGGTAATAACAACTACGATATCTCTCTTGAAACGGATATAACTGAATTACCGCTAAAAGGCGACCCGCATCGCATTGAACAGGTGATTGTAAACCTGCTTACTAATGCTATCCGTTATTCACCGGGTACCTGCCGCATCATCATCTATCTTAGCTGTGACGGTTATGAAGTAAAATTGGGTGTTCGGGATTTCGGCGTTGGAATTGCTCCTGAAAAATTAAAAGATATTTTCTCCCGGTTTTACCGGGTTGATGACGCCAATCCCAACATGTCAGGCCTGGGCATTGGCCTTTACTTATCGCATGAAATAGTTACCAGGCATAATGGACGGATATGGGCCGAAAGCGAACAGGGTGTAGGCAGTACTTTTTGGTTCACATTGCCAGTGGGTGAATAAAACCTTACTATTTTAATAATTCATCTATCCCCATTGCTAACATCCTGTCTTTTTCGGTAACAATATTGCCTTTATCGTGGGTTGAGAGGCATATCTCGACTTTGTTCCATTCATTTTTCCAGGTGGGGTGGTGGTTGTTTTTTTCGGCCAGCAAAGCTACACGCGTCATAAATGCAAAGGCTTCCGAAAAATCCTTAAATTCAAAAAACTTTGTATAGTTTATTTTCGGTTTCTGTCCACATACCCATAGTACAATCCATTTCGCAGGATGTTTCACTTTAGTTTATAATGAGGCATCTTTTAGTATATCACTTATCAAATCACCCTCAAAACCGCGACTCATGGCATATTGTTGTAGTTTGTAGCGGCGCTTGTAGGGGTCTTTTTCTTTTAAAAACGGCGCTTTTTTTTGTAAGACTTTGGCTATCATGGCTGTATAGTCATCAGTATCAATTGTTGCCAGCGCTTTTTTTAGCAGGCCATCGGGTATTTTTTTTAGCTTGAGGCCTTGCTTTATTTTTATACGTCCCCAACCTTTTTGTTTGAATTTTCCCTGAACATAGGCTTTGGCAAAACGCTCCTCGTTTAAAAAATTGCCGCCAATAAGGTTTACAATGATGTTTTCAACGGCATCGGGCCAAAGTCCCCAATCGTACAATTTGTCCCTTACTTCCTGCTGAGCCCGTTCCTGGTAGGCACAAAAGTGTTCGGCTTTTGTTAGGGCTACCTTTTCGTCGGTAATTTTAATTGTTTTTGGGCTATCCATCTAAAACCAAAATTCGATAAAAATTCTTCTATTGGCAGAAATATAATCAAATTAGTGCCATGCTTAACAGCCAATACCACATATCAAAAGTTAAAGACATTATTAGTGCCACGGGCATCATTGTAAACGAGACGTCTATAAGCGTATTGCTTACAGACAGCCGCCGTATTACCAACGCTGCCGATGCCCTGTTTTTCGCACTCAGCGGCAGGCGCAACGGCCATGAGTTTATTGCCGAGGCTTATGCTGCAGGTGTGCGCAACTTTGTTGTGAAGCATGGGCCGGAGATAAAAATGCCCAATGCTAATTTTTTAATTGTGGATGATGTGTTGGCTGCGCTGCAAACTTTGGCGGCCTATCATCGCGATAAATTTAACCTGCAAGTGATAGGCATTACGGGCAGCAACGGCAAAACCATAGTAAAGGAATGGCTTTACCAACTGATGGCCCCCGATCATAATATTGTGCGTAACCCTAAAAGTTATAACTCGCAAATTGGGGTGCCGCTTTCTTTGTGGCAAATAACGGATAAGAACGATCTTGGCATATTTGAAGCAGGGATTTCAACCGTTGGCGAAATGGAACGCCTGGCGGCCATTATAAAGCCCGAAATAGGCGTGCTTACGCATATTGGCTCGGCACATGACGAGGGCTTTGAAAGCCGCGAACAAAAAATACTTGAAAAGTTGCTGCTATTTAAGGATAGCCGTCTGCTGGTTTATAATTATGACCAGCTGCTTGATTACGAAGATAACATCACTGCAAAAGAACATTTTACCTGGAGCATGAATTTTAGGGAAGCCGATTTACATGTCTTCAGCGAAACGATAATTGCTAAAAATTTTTACTTGCGGGCAATGTACAAAGGGCACGAAATTGAGTGCCTTATCCCTTTTTTGGATAAGGCTTCGTTTGAAAATGCAATAACCTGCTGGGCTACCATGCTGGCTATGGGGTATGACCCCAAGGAGGCTGATGACCGTATTGAGCGTTTAGCGCCTGTGAGTATGCGGCTGGAACTGAAGAACGGTGTGCGCGATTGCTCGATAATTGATGATTCGTATAACTCAGATGTGCAGTCGCTGGAGATAGCGCTTAATTTTTTAAGCCAGCAAAACCAGCACCAGAAAAAGACTTTGATACTATCTGACATATTTCAATCGGGACTGGAAGAAGATGTGTTGTACAAGCAGGTGGCCGATATGGTAAAGGCGAAAAAGATAGATAAGTTTATTGGGGTAGGGAGTGCGTTGGTTAGCCATGAGCAGTATTTTGATGTGCCTGAAAAACACTTTTTTAATGATACTGCCGAACTACTGAAGCGCATGAACGCACTTAATTTTCAGAACGAGGATATTTTGATAAAAGGTTCGCGTAGTTTTGAATTTGAACGGGTAAGCCGTGCGCTGGTACAAAAGGGCCACGAAACGGTGATGGAGATAAACCTGAACACGCTGCTCAATAACCTAAATTTTTTTAAAGCGCGGTTAAAGCCGGGGGTTAAGGTAATGGCCATGGTGAAGGCATTCTCCTACGGTAGCGGTACGTTCGAAGTGGCAAATATGCTGCAATACAACAAGGTTGATTATTTGGCGGTGGCTTATACCGATGAAGGCATCGCCCTGCGGCAAGGCGGCATTACCCTGCCGATAATGATATTGAACCCGGAGGTATCAGCCTTTGATAAATTGGATGAGTATAAGCTGGAGCCTGTTATTTACAGCTTCGACCTGTTCGATGATTTTATTAAATACGCGAAATCGGCAGGCATTGCCAATTACCCGGTACACATAAAAATAGATACCGGCATGCACCGACTTGGTTTTGAAGGCTACGAGGTAGAAATCCTGTGCGACCTGTTAGAGATAAACAGGTTTGTACAGGTGCGCTCGGTTTTTTCGCACCTGGCGGCCAGTGAATCATCACAGCACGATGGCTTTACATTGAAGCAAATACAGCGCTTTGAGAAAGCTTATAAACTGATAGAAAAAACCATAGGCTATAAAGTAATTAAACACCTTGATAATACAGCAGGTATAACACGCTGGCCTAATGCGCAATATGATATGGTGAGATTGGGTATTGGTTTGTATGGTATTGACTCAGCTACATCGGCAGATGAAAACGGCCTACAGCCGATAGCCAGTTTAAAAACCAGCGTATCGCAGGTGAAAAAAGTAAAAGCAGGCGATACCATTGGGTACAATAGGAATGGCAGCTTATCGAAAGATGGCAAGGTAGCTACCGTAAGGATAGGCTATGCCGATGGCTATTTACGTGCATTTGGCAACGGTATAGGTAAAATGCTGATAAATGGTGTACTGGTGCCCACGGTTGGAAATATATCAATGGATACCTGTGTGCTTGATGTGAGCAATGTTGATGTTCATGAAGGTGATGACGTTATCGTATTTAATAATGAACTTCGTATTGAAGAACTGGCGCGCGAGATTGGCACCATACCTTATGAAATATTAACTAATGTTTCGCAAAGGGTAAAAAGGGTGTATTTTTACGAGTAATATTTAATATGAAAGCGATAGCAACAGCATTACTCAGGTATTTTATTAAAGGGCTGCTGATAGTAGTGCCGCTCGGCCTGGCTATATTCCTGATATTCTGGGCTGTTTCGAGCATTGATAAGGCGCTGAATTTAAGTGGTGTACTGCTTACCGATAGTACCGGTAAATCGCTTTATATACCTGGCCTGGGGATATTGAACGTTATATTAATTATAATGGTTGCAGGGGTATTGGTAACCACTGTTATTACCGAACCCATAAAAGCCTGGTTCAACCGCTGGCTAAACCGCTTGCCTTTATTAAAGTTTCTATACTCATCAATTAAGGACCTTACCGAAGCTTTTGTAGGAGAGGACAAGAAGTTTAACGAACCCGTTCTGGTTGAGATTAATGAATTCGGCTTAAAGAAAATAGGCTTTGTGGTGAAAAAGGATATGGCTGCGCTTGGGCTGCCCGGCGAGGTTGCTGTTTATTTCCCATATTCCTATTCATTCGCTGGCCAGGTTGTTATTATATCGGCCGATAAAGTGAAACCTATAGATCGCAGTGCTGCCGAAGTGATGAAATTTGTAGTATCAGGCGGGGTTAGCGGGTTGGATTAATTAAGGCTTAACTTTTTTTGAAAGCCACAGTTTATTCTGAGCGAAGGCTTTTCACAGGGTTTGCCACAGCCGCTTTTATAGCATGCGAACTGATAGTAAGCAATGCAAATGAAACTGCTATAAGGCCCGCAATAACAAAGGCCCACGCGTTCATAGTTATTCTATAACTAAATCCCATCAACCATTCATTCATAACATACCAGGCTATTGGCGATGCGATAATGATAGATATGATCACCAGTTTTAGAAAATCACCGGTTAATAACCTGGTGATACCTGTAACGCTCGCACCAAGTACTTTGCGTATACCTATTTCTTTTGTTCTTTGTTCGGCAACGAAAGCTGCTAAGCCGAACAGCCCCAGGCAAGCCACTAAAATCGCCAACAATGAGAATACAGTAGTGGTATTGGCGGTGTATTGTTCAGAAGCGTATAAATTCTGCACATGGCTATCTAAAAATTCATAATCAAAACTTGAATTAGGGAGGTTGGCTTTAAAGGCATCCTGCAATTGCTGCATAAATCGGGAAAGGTCCTTATCATTGTACCTTATTAACAGGGTTTGCAGTGATTCGGGTGCTTTATTCATCTCGTAATAAATATAGCCGCCCACCCCGGTTTTAAGCGACTGATAATTGAAATCCTTAACCACCCCACTAACAACAGACCTGTT
Source organism: uncultured Mucilaginibacter sp. (assembly GCA_903915155.1). Taxonomy (GTDB): domain Bacteria; phylum Bacteroidota; class Bacteroidia; order Sphingobacteriales; family Sphingobacteriaceae; genus Mucilaginibacter. The sequence continues at coordinate 12,914 of CAIWRU010000120.1, read as the reverse complement.
ACCCATTTCGCTGTTAATATATTTACCAACGGCATCCTGCGGCGTAGCAAAGCCGAGATATTTGAGATCGGCCTCATTCAATAATACGTAGCAGGTAGTATCATTTGCTGCAATTGTCGGCGGCAATGAATTGCCCGCCAGCAGCTTTAACTGCAAGGTTTTAATTATTGATCCATCTGTATGGCATGTTTTTACCGGCATGCCCTGCTTGTCTGTCGAAAATTTCTTTATGCTTCTGCCGCTTTCAATATCGCCCGGAATAGATTGTACGGCAGAAGCGCTTTCCACATTGGGCATGCCACTAAGGCTGTTCATAAAAGAAGCAACCTGCTGCTTGTTTTGTGCCGACCTGATGCTTACGGCAATAATGCCATTGGGATTGTATCCTAAATCTTTATTCCTGATAAAGTGCATCTGCTGCAGGATCACGATAACAGAAATGATAAGGATAATAGAAGATGCGAACTGGAACACAACCAGCGATTGGCGGATAAAGTCAGCAACCGAATGTTTTAATTTCAACTTATTCATTAAAACCAGCGGCGAGATACTCGACATAGAAAATGCCGGGTAACTACCAGCTATAACAGTTACTACTAACCAGGTTAATACTAAACTAAGCAAAATAGGCGCGGTAAGAAATGCTGATGGGCTTAACCCGATGCCTGTAATGCTTTGAAAAACAGGCTGTATAGCAAAGGCAAGCATATACCCAATAAAAATGGCTATGAATGATAACAGCGCAGTTTCTGTGTAAAAAAGGGCGAGCAAGTGGCGGCTATTAGCGCCTAACACTTTATTTACTCCCACGCCTTTAGCGCGTTTTTGTGAACGCGCGGTAGCAAGATTCATATAGTTTATGCAGGCAATTACCAATACCAGTAGTGATAAAAACATTAATACTTTTACAACGCTGATACTCCCGATCCTGGTGGAGTAGCCTTCTCTTATATCGGCAGAATAAAGGTGAATATCTGCCAGCGGCTGAAATATAAAGTTGGTAAAATATTTATTGGCTTTAGTTACATTCTTATCAATAAGGGCCGTGGCTTGTGCCTGTACACGCGTAACATTTGCGCCGGGCTGTAACAGGCAATAGGTTTCATAGCTGGCGTTGCTCCAGTAAACGTTTTTGCCGGCCCATGAATCCATGATGTTATATATCATGTCGCAGTCGATGGTGCTGTTAGCGGGCAAATCGGCATAAACGCCTGAAACATGAAGGGTATCTTTGTTATTTATGTAAATGATCTTCCCAAAAGCCGGCTCGTTACCATATAGCCTTTGTTTTGCCGATTGGGAAAGAACTATAGACTTTGGTTGTGAAAATGCCGAACGCGCGCTGCCTTCTGTAAACCTGACATCGAATATTCCAAAAATCGTTGAATCAGCCATGTACAAACCTTTTTCGGTAAAGTTTTTGTCATCTGTTTTTACCGATACTTTAGCCCCGAAATCATGTTTAATTAACCTCGTCATGCTTTTTACCTCCGGAATAGCCTGAACCACGGCGGGCCCTACCGAATTAGGTATTTGCGCCCATATCTCGTAATTGTAGTCCGCGGTGGTTTGCATGTTTACACGATAGATATTTTTCGAGTTTTTGTACATGCGGTCGAAACTTAATTCGTATGATATGCAGGCAAACAGGGTAATGCAAACACACATGCCAATAGCCAATCCGACAATATTAAGCGCAGTAAAAAGTTTGTTTACAAGAATATTACGCCAGGCGGTTTTGAAATAATTCTTTAACATAACGGGGTGGTAAAATTTCAGGCAAAGCAGCCCAAGTTATATGCCATGGTTATAGTTTGTTAATAATCAGAAACTTGGCATATTTTACTGAAGCGGAAAATGTACGGTTTCGTTACAACGGGTGTTCATTTTTGCGATTTTTTGGTGCATTAATCGTAAGTATTGCTTTCAACGCAGGTGGATTGTCTCATCAATTTCGGCATAATTTCATGCACTTGAATAAACATAATCTTCTGCACGATATGCAAGGCCGCTTTACCGGGTTTTGGTGAATATAATATATCTTTTGCAGTGTAAAGCCGGTGAACTTAATTCAATAAAATGATCGTCACGCTCCCATAGCTGATATTTTGGTTTGGACTATGCCGCGAAGCATGATATTTTATTTCGGTCTGTTTTTTCACCAATATATAAACCCTAAGGGGGCGCGATTTTAACTTTGGCTTGCCTTTTCGGCTACTACTCTTTGCGAATTGGGTAGCTCCTGACGGAGCATTATTTTTTTCTTTATTTCTTTCTACAAAGGGGTTATCCCTACGGGATATTTCCAGGTAGTACAACAGTGCTGAATCTGTTTATCTCAAGTTCAAAGTTTCTTGTTTTATTTTAAAGTTACTTCTCTTTTCAAACTCCGTATCACCAGTAAAACACTAATCAGCACCAATAAAGCACCCAGTATATAGGGCGAGCCGGGGAAATAAACGGATGAGTTTTTATGGGTAAAAAATTTAAAGCTGTAGCCCATTATCAACGGCCCGATAACCAGGCTTATGCTTGAGAGCAGGGTAAGGCCACCCTGCAATTCTCCTTGTTCGTTAGCCGGGAATTTGCTGGTAATAAAACCTTGTAAGGCAGGCCCTGATATGCCGCCAAAACAATAGGGGATCATGAACAGGTACACCTGCCAGCCCTGGCCCGCGAAGGCTATAAGGGTCAAGCCCGCTCCATAGGATATTAGCCCTATGATGATGTTCTTCTTAAGTCCCCATTTAGGTATCAGGTAGCGGATTAGGCCGCCTTGTATACTGATGAGCAACGCGCCTATAAACAAACCGAGATAACCCACGCTGCGCATGCTCCATTGAAATTTTTCATAAACATAAAAAGGCAATTGATACTCAACCGCCTTTTGTGCAATATAAACTAATGTAAAAGCTATAGCCAAGCCCGCCAGCGCTTTATATTTACTTAGCTGCATAAATGAGCCGATGGGGTTAGCGCGTTTCCACTCGAATTTGCGGTGGTGTTCCTTGCCGAGCGATTCGGGTAGTACAAAATAACCATACAAGGCGTTAAACAAAGCCGCACCGGCAGCAACCATAAAAGGTATTTTTATGTTGATATCGCCCAAAAACGCGCCACCCGAAACCCCGATAATGAAACCTAAACCTGAAGCAGCGCCTACGATGCCAAAATTTGCCGCACGTTTATCGCCTGTGCTGATGTCGGCAATATAAGCGGTAGCTGTCGACATGGTAGCACCTGTAATACCTGCTATGGTTCGCCCTATAAACAGCCAGAAAATGGTAGGGGCAAAGGCCATAAACGTATAATCTATACTAAAGCCTAATAACGATATAAGCAGGATGGGCCGTCGGCCAAAGCGGTCGCTAAGGTTACCCATTACCGGCGAGAACAGTATTTGCATACTGGCATAGGTGAATGTTAGCCAACCATTAAGTTCGGATGCCACGGAATAATCAACATTGCCCAGTTGTTTCAGCAGGTTGGGGATAACGGGTATAATGATGGCCAAACCCATCACATCAATAAAAATAGTAACGAAAATAAAAGCCAGCGCCTTTGATGTTTTTATTTTGGGCTTATCCATTCGTGTAAAAATGTAAAATATTGTTAAATGTTTTAAATGGATATGTTAATTTCTTTTAAAGCTGCGTATGGCCAGCAAAGCGCTCACGAGCATTAATGCCGATCCAATTACAAATGGCATGCCTGGAAACTGGAAAAAAGGGTTAGGTTTTGTAAAATAATAAAAGGATTCGGTCATTAACAAAGGACCGAAAATAGAACTTAGGCTCATCAAGCTGGTTAGGCCGCCCTGCAATTCGCCCTGTTCATTTGGCGGTACATTGCCGCTCATATACCCTTGCAAAGCAGGCCCTGCAATACCACCCAGGCAATAGGGGACCAAAAATGCATACATCATCCAGCCTTTTGTGGCGAATGCAAAAAGCAGCAGGCCTATAGCATACAACATTAAGCCTACCCATATACTGCGTTCCTGCCCGAATTTGGGTATGATTATCCGTATTAACCCACCCTGTACCAAAGCCACGAACAATCCTACGGCGCCTAAAGAATAACCGATCTGCGCTTCATTCCAGTTGAACTTGTCCATAGTGTAAAACGTCCAAACACTTTGTACCGCCTGCGCGGCAAAATAAATTAGGAACAACGATATGGCCAGGCCGATAACTGATTTATATTTCTTTAACTGTATAAGCGTACCCCAGGGGCTGCATCTTTCAAGTTCAAGGGGACGGCGGTGTGACTGGTCTAATGATTCGGGTAAAATGAAGTAGCCATAAGTGGCATTTAACAAAGCCAGTATGGCGGCGGCTATGAATGGATAGTGGACATCATACTTGCCTAATATACCACCAATTACAGGGCCTATGATAAAGCCGAGACCAAAAGCCACGCCAACCATACCAAAGTTGGCAGCGCGGTTCTCAGGTGTGCTGATGTCGGCAATATAAGCCGAGCCCGTGGTAAAACTAGCGCCGGTTATGCCTGCCACAATACGCCCTACAAACAGCCAGGCGATAGTAGGCGCAAAAGCCGAGAATAAATAATCGACACTAAAACCTAATAGTGAACACAGCAATACCGGCCTGCGCCCGTATTTATCACTTAAGTTACCAATAAGAGGGGCGAATAGAAACTGCATACCAGCATAAGCTGCTGTTAGCCAACCTGCATAACCCGAGGCATCGCTTACATCGCCATGTATCAAATGCTCAATAAGTTTGGGTATTACGGGTATGATTATACCTAAACCCATTACGTCGATAAGAAGTGTAGCAAAAATAAATCCCAAGGCGGCTTGCCGCTTTTGAGGTAAAGGTTTATTCATAGGCGCAAAATAGGAAAAAAATCAGGTATGGTTAAATTTGATGTGGAATACCGATAATAGCTCATAGCTATGAGTTTTAAATCTGTCGCTAGGTGTTTAGTCCTGAAATAGGTTTACAAAAAGCGTTCATCACGCGTGAACAGCTAAGAAAATTAACTTGCTGTTTATTAGCCTTTTAAATGTTCGGGGGTGTTTAGGTACGTTTAGGTTAATTTCGGTTTGTTTGGGCGTGTTTTGGTTTTGTTTATGGAGTGTTTAGGTGCCGTTTGGGCACTGTTTAGGTGTGTTTAGGCTCTGTTTAGGTTATGCCAAAATGTTGGTATACAATAAAATATGAACACCGGAAGGTAGTGAAAAACAGGTGGCCAGTGACCGCGATTTTATGGCTCGATCCATAATACCGAATTGCCTGAACCTTCAGCATTTTGTTCCCAAAGTTTATTAGCGGGGTCGAGTATCCAGTTATCGTCGACAATGAATTTATACAGGTGTTTGCCCGGTTTCAGGTGCAGGCTTATGCTCCAGTCGCCACCGGTTAATCCCATGCGGTAGCCGCTTTCGCTCCAGTTATTAAAAGTGCCTGCTAATATTACCGTTTTGGCTTCGTCATGCCCTTTTAGTTTGAAGGTATGGTTTGCCCTTGCCGCAATAAACGAGTTAATTTGCTTGTCTTCCACATCATGCACAGGGTTTGCGGGGTCGAGTATCCAGTTGCCATCGACGATAAACCTGTAATCATAATTGCCGGCAGGTAAAATAACCGGTATTGCCCAGCCATCGGCTACTTTTTTCATTTTTATCTTGCCGTCTTCCCACTTGTTAAAATTTCCTGCTACATATACTTCGTGTGCATCGGCATGCCCGCTAAGTTTAAAAACTATGGTTTCGCCAATATTTAAAACCGAGCTTGATATGCCATCCGCATCTTTAAATTTGTCGGGATTGGCAGGGTCGGCTATCCGGCTGCCGTCAACTATAAAGCGGTAAGTATGCATGCCATCGCGCAGATAAAGCGGGCATTCCCAGGTATCGCCTTTTTTTGCAAATTGTAGTTCGTTGTCGCGCCATTCGTTAAAACTACCTGTAACAATAATTTTATGTGCAGCAGCAAAGCCATGCAGCCTAAAGGTATAATTGTACTTATAGTAGACTGAATTGGTATTGCCCGCGCCGTCGTCAAGGTTGATAAGGTTATTGGGGTCTGTAAGCCAATGACCATCTGCTATAAATTTGTACATCCATGCGCCGGGTTGTAATTTAATATCAATAACCCAGCCCGTGGCGGTTTTGGTCATTAAGCCTTTTAATGTGCTCCATTCATTAAATCCACCTGATAAAAACACCCTGCGGCATTTTAAGTATCCCGGCAAAATAAACCTGGTTAAGCCTGATGGCAGCTCATAAACAGATGCGGTTGAGTACCTGTTTATGCCATAGTTCGCATTGTCCATATACCCCGGACTGCTATTGCCCTTTTTTATAATATCGCCGGTTATTACAAACGGTGTTTCCTGCGGGTTTTCTTTTAGCTCTTTTTCAGGGAGGTTAAATTGTAATATATTGCCCTGGTGCTTAACCAATACCCAACCATCTTTCTCCATTGGCTTAAAATCGCCCGCTTTAAGCTTCTGTGTATTCATCCCTTTAATGGCGGCCCTCTTCAGTATGGTATCAATATCGTTTTTGGGCGAATTAAGGTCGATAAGCAATACCAGCCCTTTTTTAGTAGCAATTAAATTGTTACGGTTTTGCGCACCGGCAATCATACTGCTTAGCATTAATAATAATATGATGATATATTGCCCGAGCCTTCTCATTACTATTGGTTGTTGTAAATGTACATTTCAAATTCGTTTTTTACGAAATTGATAGTAAAAACACCCCTTGAAAAAAAATCATAGCCTAATATGCCGTCTATATTATGGTCGTAAGCCTTCCCCATTTTTTCAAGGTTCGCAACCAAAACGCGGTTGCATAAAAAATCTTTATTGCCAAGTGTTAATTTATCAAACCGTGCATATAACACCTGGAATGTTGAGCCGCCAACACCAGTAAGCTTTGAGCGGTTAATTATCTGCATTGATTTTATCGACTTTTTAACCCGGTTGTAGTCGAGTAAGTTTGTTTCGGCACCGCTGTCAAACACAAACCACATACTTTTATCGTCTACCGCACCCTTCAGGAAAATAATATCGCTCATGTATTTGAATTGCATTTTCAGGTCGGGATTTTTAAAAACCCGTTCACAAGTAGGGATATTACCCTTATTATCCAGTTTATTTATATACAGCAGGTTATTACTTAAATCAATAGTGATGGCAAACTTTGCGAATAAGCGTGTACCTAATAGCCCCAATATCTTAATGCCCCTGCCATTTTCAATAGCCGAAAGATCGGTTACATCGGCAGTAAGGCGGCTATAATGAAGATCGAGTATGGAAAAGTTATGTACAACAGTTGTAAATGAACCTGCTGATTCGCCATTGATACCTGCCGACTCCTGTTCTTGAACATGTGGGGCATCCCTGAAATAGGTTGCATTTAAAACAAGGTAAGGCGCGCCGGTATCCATCACAAAATTACCTTCAAGTGAGTCGATCTGTGCTTCCACTACGATAAGGTTTCCGGCTCTTTTAATAGGTACAACCAGCGTTTGGAAATCGCCATCAGGTGCGGGGTCAGCAGGAACGACCTGAGCATTGGGGAAACTTATGCTGCCAACTTTAAACTTTCCGGCACAACTTCCATCAAGCCAGCTAAAAAGCAGGATAGAAAGTAAGCCGTAAAGTAAAAATTTGCGCATCGCGGTGTTATATATCTATAAGACACATTAGGCACTCCGTTCGTTACATAAAATACCTATTCGGGCAAACTATTTATATAATTATAGGTAATCAACTCCTCGTGGCTGGTAATATGTTTTGTGGTGCCATTGTGCAGCAGGATTATCTTGTCGCTTACATCCAAAATATTACGGTACTGGTGATCGGTTAGGATTATGCCCTTTGTTTTGGCGCACTTGCGGATAGTAGCTTTAAAATCATCGGCCTGTACCGGGGTAATGTGCGTAAATGGTTCATCCAGTAAAATAAAATCGGCCCGGTTATGTACTATCATTAACATTTCCAGTTGCCGCCTTTCACCGCCCGAAAGCTCGCCCACTTTTTTATGATGATGTTTTTGATAAATGGAATGGGCAGCAAAGCCATCCCAAAGCATTTCGTCAACCAGCATTTTAGCCAGGCTGCTGATCTTTATACCATTGGGTAAATAAGGGTGCTGTGGCAAATAGGCTATGCGCTGATTGTAATATCCCTTTTTAATGAATTTATCATCAATACTTACAAATTTATAGGCAGGGTTCAGCGAGCCGAATATTATCCGCAACAATGATGATTTCCCCGATCCATTTCGCCCAAGCAATCCTATGACCTCGCCCTGTGTACATTGCAGCCAAATATCCTGCAATATTTTTCGGCCGTCAAACTCCAGCTGCACACTGTCTACTTTAAGCGTGGATGATGGCATATACTGCGGTTGTGATGAATGATAGGATAGTGAATAGTAGCAGGTCGGCAATGATAGAATAAATATACAGCCACCTTATGCTGTAACCCGCGTTGCGGAAATAAAAAAAGGTTTGCTTTGCCGTAAAATACTGATACCCTATAATAGCCCCGTAACCGCAGAATTTTGCGAAGATGGCTCCCGGAAAATTAAATATATCGTGCTTATAAACAAGATAAAGGCTTAATAAAATATTCAGTGCAAAAACGGGCCTGTTAAACTGGTAAAGGATGGTTTTTAATTTATACATGCAGGCTGGTGTGACAGGCAAATCACATCAACGCATTTATACTATTTAATATTGCGTATTACCTAAAATATAGCCCCGGCTTGATACCGGGGCTATATTTTATAAATGGCTTAAGACTATCGACTTAGGACTGAACAGGTTCCCTGTTCTGCGCCTGCCGTTCAACCATCCAACCCGGGTATTCTTTTGGTAGTGCACTAACCTCATCTATCTTTTTAAGGTCGTCTACCGATAACACAATTTCGGTTGATTTGATATTATCATTCAACTGGTCGACAGTTTTTGCGCCGATAATGGTACTGGTAACGCCTTTTTGCAACCTTACCCATGCCAATGCTATCGCAGCTGGTGAAGCATTGTACTGCTTGCCGACCTCAGTTATTACATCAATAATGTCATAGGTTTTTTCCTTGTTGATGGGAGGGAAGTCGAAACTTGTACGCCTTGATCCTTCAACCTTATCATTATTGCGTGTATATCGTCCGCCTAAAAAACCGCCTGCTAACGGGCTCCATGGCATCATAGCCAAATTTTCAGCTTCGGCTAATGGTAAAACTTCACGCTCAATATCGCGGCCAGCTAATGAGTAAAAATATTGCATACCTACAAATTTATTCCAGTTATGCTTATCGGCTATGCCCAAGGCTTTCATTACCATCCAGGCGGGCCAGTTACAAACCGCTATGTAGCGCACCTTGCCCGTTAAAACAATATCGTTTAATGCACGCATAGTTTCTTCAATTGGTGTTTTCAGGTCGACGCCATGTACATACAGCACATCGATATGATCCATTTGCAGGCGTTGCAGGCTTTCATCAACCGACTGGAAAATATGATAACGCGATAATCCCAGATCATTTACTCCCTTACCCATAACTCCGCGAACCTTTGTAGCTATCACCAGTTCGTGACGATTAATGCCAAGGTCTTTTATAGATTGACCCAGCAATCTTTCAGATTCACCAAAAGAGTAAACGTTAGCCGTATCAATGAAATTAATGCCTGAATCAACCACTACCTTCATCAGTTCATTCACGCCATCTTGTTGCAGCTTTCCAATGTTTTCCCAGTAGCCGGTGCCGCCAAAGGTCATAGTGCCAAAGCAAATTTCGGATACCAGCAAGCCCGTACCGCCTAAAAAATTATATTTCATAAATAAAGTGTTGAGTGTTTGCTCAAAAGTAACTAACGTGAATAGCTTTTGTTTAAAGCTACCGTCAACATTTAGTAAATATATTTTTAGTGATAAGCGATAATTAATTTATGGGATAAAAACTTAACTAAAGCAGTATTGTTGTTGATGTAATGAACCGTCTGCTAAAAAAACTCGAAAAAATAGGCCGCGACCCAAAGGTTACAGCCAAAGCTGTCGGACTACGCTATGTGTCTGATTCGACCCCAGGTTATACCCGAAAAAAGGCAGGCAAGGGCTGGAGTTTTTATGCTGCTGATGATAAATTAGTAAAAGATAAAGAGCTTATTGAGCGTTTCACCAAATTGGTTATCCCGCCTGCTTATACAAATGTTTGGATATCGCCCTATGAAAACGGGCATTTGCAGTTTACAGGTACCGATGCTGCCGGGCGTAAGCAATACCGCTATCATCCGCATTGGAACCAGATACGCAACCAATCCAAATATCACCGCCTGCAATTGTTTGCTTCGCATTTACCTGTAATACGTAAACAGGTAGACAAGGACCTCGCACGCCATGATCTTGACCACGATAAAGTGGTGGCACTGGTAATAAGGCTGATGGAACTAACCAGTATAAGGGTAGGAAACGAGGCGTACAAAAAACTTTATGGTTCATTTGGCTTAACTACGCTTATGAATAAGCACGTGACCATTGAAGGTTCCAAACTCAAATTTGAATTTAAGGGTAAGAAAGGTGTTTTTCATAAAGTAGCGTTACAAAGCAAAAAATTGGCAAAGCTGGTAAAGCAATGCCGCGAAATACCGGGCCGGGACCTTTTTCAATATTACAATGAAGACGGGCAGCACTGCACCATAGGTTCGGGAGATGTGAACCATTACCTGCACGAAATAACCGGCGAAGATTTTACAGCCAAGGATTTCCGCACCTGGAGCGGCAGCGTGAGCGCATTATATGCCTTTAAAGAAGCCGGCGAATTTGATAGTGTAACCGAGTGCCGCAAAAAAATTGTAAGTGTATTGGATGAGGTAGCCGTAAACCTGGGCAACACACGTACAGTTTGTAAAAAATATTATGTGCACCCAACCATTATAAAAAGCTACGAAGAGGGCACCTTGTTTAACTACATTAAAGAATTAGATGAGGATAAAGATGTTAAAGCCGCCGAACTGAATTTAGCCGAAAAAGCCATGCTTGAAATTTTGGCGAACGAAAAATTGGCAGAAGCCAGTTAGTACCTATATTTACGGCTTACTAATGCGAAATATATGGCGCTTAAAACTACGGTAATAACAGGTGCGACATCGGGCATCGGGCGCGAGACAGCATTAGGGCTGGCAAAAAAAGATCATGCACTGTGGCTGCTGGTACGCAACGTACCCAAAGGCGAGCAACTGAAAAAGGACATCATAGCTGAAACAGGCAACAAAAATATCCACGTAGTAAAATGCGACCTTGCCGACCTTCAAAGCGTTCGAGAAGCTGCCGCTGAGTTATCAGCGAAACTGGTATCGGTAAATGTATTGATCAATAATGCCGGTGGTATTTTCCCCGAAAAAAAATTAAGCAAAGACGGCTTTGAAATGACCTTTGCTACTAATCACCTGGGGCATTTTTTGTTAACCACGAGCATTCTGCCTTTGCTCGAAAAAGGCCATGCGCGAATTATCAACTTAAGTTCTGACGCCCATAAAATGGGCAAGGCTAATTTCGACGATCTGCAATGGGAACAACATAAATATTCGCCCGCAAAGGCTTATGGTATGGCAAAGTTATTCAACCTGTATTTTACCAAATCACTTGCCGAAAAACATGCAGAAAAGGGTGTCTCGGCCTACGCTGTACATCCCGGTGTGGTGCGTACCGAATTTGGTGCAGGCATGGGTGGTTTTGTGAAGATACTTTTATGGCTGGCTCGCCCGTTCATGATAACCGCCGAAGAAGGGGCCCAAACCAGCATTTATTTAGCCACTGAACCCGGCATGGAAAAGAAAAGCAGCCAGTACTTTATCAAGAAGAAAATGGCTAAATCAAACTTGTTATCATGGAGCGAGGAAAACCGGAATAAGTTGTGGGATATTAGTAAGAAACTGGTGGCGAGGAGTGAGCCGGGGAAATAAGACAATGTTAGTACATCAAAATAATATTAAGAATAATAGGTTCGATGTTATTGAGAATATTTATACTCCTTTAGAAGTTCCGAATATAATATCCGTAATTAACAAGGCCGATCAGTCCAATTCTGCATTTAGAAAAACCGATGAGCTGTTTGCTATCCGTCGTTTTTTAATAGAAGTTCCTGAAGTCAAAAATCTAATATTCACCCAAAAGCTAAAATCTATCATATATGATTTATTTGGCGAAGGTTATTTTGTAGTTAAATCAATTTATTTTGATAAGCCGGAAAAATCAAACTGGTTTGTTGCATGGCACCAAGATCTGACTATTGCAGTTAACGGAAAGACGGAATTGACGAGTTATGGCCCTTGGACTGTAAAACTTAACAATTTTGGCGTTCAACCCCCTGTTAATATCCTTCAAAAGAATTTCACTATTCGAATACATCTTGACGATACTGATAAAAATAATGGTGCTTTGAAGGTTCTAAAAGGCTCCCATTTAAAAGACGTATACCGTGTGGAAAATATTGACTGGCAAGCTGAAAATGAAGAAATTTGTGATGTTAAAGCAGGCGGCATAATGATCATGCGCCCACTTTTAATGCATGCATCAGACAGGTCGACAATAAATCAACGTCGCAGGGTAATCCATATTGAATTTAGTAATGCTAACTTACCAACGGAAATTGATTGGGCCGAGAAAGAATTAATTGAAAATATTGATCAATGCGCATAACACTCATAGGTTCGGGCAATGTGGCCACCCATTTAGGTGCCGCTTTTAAAAACGCGGGGCACAGAATAGTGCAGGTTTATAGCCGCAACGCGCAAAATGCCGCCTTATTGGCTTATCACATTGGTGCCGAAGCTATTGACAGATTTGAAAACATTGATCCCGAAACTGATATTTTTATCATAGCTGTTAGCGATGATGTGATTGCAAGCATTGCCGAAGAACTGGCGCAG
>CAIWRU010000119.1 GCA_903915155.1 uncultured Mucilaginibacter sp. | reverse complement strand
TGGTATAAAACAAAAAAGGCTGTTTGTGGAACAAACAGCCTTTAATAGGGGTATCTCAAACATACATTATTACCAAAAGTAAATGAAGTATTGTGAAGATTTAGTGAAGTTATGCCTGCCCTTCAAAAATTAATTTAAAGGTGGTGCCCATATTTTTCTTTGAGGCTATCTGCACCTTTATATTATGAAACGCGGTAATGCTTTTTACTATGGCAAGCCCAAGGCCATAGCTTTCTTTTTCACCCGTATCTAATTTCTCAAAGCGGTTAAACGCTTTCTCAATCTCTTTTTGGTCTATTCCTATACCTGTATCGGTAATTTCGAGGATGTAGGTGTCTTCTTTTAGTGTATCGCTTATGGTTATGGTGCCGTGCTTGTGGTTGTATTTTATCGCATTATTAATAACGTTATAAAGCAAAGTATACATTAATGAAAGATTGGCCGGCATTATGAAGGAATTTTTAACCTGGTTAATTATCGTCACTTTTTTGTCTTCAAGCCTATCTTCAAACTCTTCATTAATTTCCTTCACCATATCGGCAATATTCACCCGCGCGTTTTTGTTGAACTGGTTGTTCTCGATCTGTGATATTAACAGTAGGCTTTTTATGATGGACTTTAACCGATCCAATGATTTTAACGATGCGAAAATCTTGTTCTCATTTTCTTCGCTAAGGCCTTCCTGTTGTAAAATATTCTCGAGCCTTGAACTGATGATAGATATTGGCGTAAGCAATTCATGCGATACGTTGGCTATAAACTGTTTCTCCAGGGTAAATAAATTGGTGATTTTTATCATCAGCGAGCTGATGCTGTCATCAAGCATTTTAAAATCCTGTGTGGAAGTGCTTACCTTTTCATAATCAAAGTTCATGGGGTCGTTCACCTTTACCAGCTTCCGGTCAATTATCTGGTAAAAGGGGCGCAGGAGATAACGGGTAAAAATAAGGTCGATCAGCAGTGTAAGTGACAAAGCGATGAGCAGCATCAATAGCGTAAATCCTTTAATGGTGCTTTTAAGTTCATCGATCCCGTTAATTGTTTCGCCAATTTCAAGCGAATAGCCCCGCCCGGTGTAATTAAACCCCGACTTTAATATGCGATAGGTTTCTGTTTTTTTATCAATAGTGCGTAGCTCAGTAGTGAAGGTTACTTCTTTTTCATTGTTATAAAGAGTTTTTAAGGGCTCAATGTCAATGTATTCTTCGGGTAAGATGTTATAATCAATAAAGCTTTTCTCCTGGATGAGTATCTGCGATATTTCTTTTGATGATAAATGGGATATTAGTTCGGCCTTTTTTTGAAGCAGCCTTAAACCTATATGATGAAAGGTTATTCTTTCGAGCGAAAATAAAATAAGCGCACCTGTAAATAATATAATGGCCAGTTTGGTTAAGGCATTATATAAAGCAAGCTTAAATTGTAATTTCATTTTTGGTTTACCAGCTCATTAGTTCATTGGGGTAAGTTCAATATTAATTATGAAATAATTATGAACTAATGAGCCAGTGAATTAAAAACTAATTTAAATATTTATCCTGTATCCAATACTCCTGACAGTCTCAAACCAGTCGATAGGTGCAAACTGTGCCAGTTTTTTACGGAGGTTTTTTACGTGCACATCAACAAAGTTCGAGTCTGAATTTATTTCCAGTATATCGCCCCAAACATGTTCTGTAAGATTTGTGCGCGATATAACCCGCTTTTTATTAAGCACCAGGTAGTTGAAAATCTCAAATTCCTTTTTTGTCAGGTTAATCCTGTCATCATTATAATAAATGGTACGGTTCTGTATATTTATCTTAAAACCCTTTATCGCAATCTCGTTGCTTTCAAGCTTATGCTTACGCCGGGTAATAGCGTGTATGCGAGCCAGTAGTTCGTTTAATGAAAATGGCTTTGCAAGGTAATCATCAGCCCCTTGTTCAAGGCCGGATATGCGGTCATCAACAGAGCCACGGGCAGTTAAAATAATCACTGCATCTTCGCGGTTCTTTATGTTTTTCAGCGTTCTTAGCAGGTCGAATCCGTCACCATCGGGCAAACCAAGGTCGAGCAATATAAAATCGTAGTTATTAACCAGTATTTTTTCTTCGGCAGATCTTTTGGTATGTGCATTCTCGACAGTGAAACCTTCTTTACTTAAAAATTCATACACTTCAAGTACAAGGCTTTTTTCGTCTTCAACAATCAATATGTTCATATAAGGGCAAAATAAAACATAAAGCTAACGAATTAAGTATACAGGTATTATAAATAATACGTTGCAATATTATAGTAAATTAAATAAAGGTTTGTAAAAATACCCAAATCAATTTGGGTATATCAGTGTTAATGATTAAAGTTGCTTTTATATATGAGATTATCTGTCGAGCGAAAACCAATAAGAGTATATCCTGACCCGAAACGTGTTATAGCCAGGTTTTTTTTTAACGGAAACGACCGTGCCAAAGAAGTTATTCAGCGGGTGATGGATATAAGCGAGGACGAAGCATTTGGCATTATATCGCCTTTATTGCAGGAATATTCAAAACGGCACCGCAACATAACGCGGGTTTTAAACCGCCATTGCAGCAAATTAAAACCGCTTATTGCCGAACTTAATATTGATTACGATACTTTAACTGTTTACCGTAAACTACTGATCGGCTCGTATTTTACACATGAGTATTCTATCGAATCGGCTGCATTTTTTAATCCCTCGATAGTTGATGACCCCGACCAGGGCGAACTAAAGGAAGGTGAAAAGCGCGTAATCATCAGCTTTAGGGCTGTTGGGGAGGGGCACATATCATCTATAACATTCCGCCGGGCGTTGATCGATAAAAATAACGATATAACAGTTTTACCCGCAGGTAGCTATATTGATGAAGCCGAGATTGTGCGTAATGCTGTTTACAACAAAAAGCTATTTTTTGATAAAGCTGTTGCCACACAAATAAATATTGATGTTTTAAAAGAAGTGGAAGGCAAACTCGACCATCATTTTGAATACTCTAATCTGCGGGGCATTATACTCGATTCGCAAAAGCTACAGGAAGACGACCTGAAGAAACTTGAATACGACAAGGTATTGTGGCTGGCTGATTCATATTACGAGATAGTATTTTCGCTGGATACCGATATATCCGACAGGGTTATATTCCCGATATCAGAATATGAACGCAAGGGGATAGAGGATGCCCGTTTTGTGGAGTTTAAGAACGATGACGGTTCATGCGTTTATTACGCTACTTATACCGCTTATGATGGCGCACTGATAATGCCCAAACTGCTGCAAACCAACGATTTTTACAACTTTAAGATAATGCCTTTGTACGGTGCAGGTGCGCAGAACAAAAACCTGGCGCTGTTTCCCCGTAAAATAAACGGCAAGTATGTAATGATATCGCGTATTGATGGCTGCAATAACTACATCATGTACTCGGATAAAATAAACATTTGGGAGAAACCTGTTTTATTGCAGAAACCTAAATTTACCTGGGAGTTTATACAAATTGGCAATTGTGGCTCGCCTATTGAAACCGAAGCAGGCTGGCTGATGATAACTCACGGCGTTGGCCCCATGCGCAGGTATGTGCTTGGCGCGAGCCTGTTAAAACTTGATGATCCTGAAGTTGAAATAGGCCGCTTACTTGAGCCGATGCTGATACCTAATAGCGATGAACGCGAAGGCTATGTGCCAAACGTACTTTACTCATGCGGTGCAATAGTTCATAATGGCAAACTCATCATTCCTTACGGTATCTCTGATTCATCAACCGGTTTTGCCGAAGTTGACCTGGGCGAGCTGATCAATAAGCTGATTGAGGATAAAGCTACATCAAACAAGACCGAGAAGGTTGAGGAGAAAGCAGCGGTATCAAGCTAATATTTGTTGGTAAAGGCGCAGATAATCGTCCACCATTTTCTCGCTTGAAAATTTTGAAATAGCCCAATCACGGCAATCTATTCTATTTATGGTACTAATATTTGAAACAGCCTTAACAGCCTCATCAATATTATTTACTAAAAATCCGGTTTTTTCGTGCAGTATTAATTCCGGCATCGAACCCTTGTTGAAGGCAATTACCGGCGTGCCGCAAAGCATGGCTTCGGCAACACTCATACCAAACGGTTCGTTAAAATTTATCGGGTGCAGCAGTGCCAATGCTTTACCCAAAAGCGAATTCCGTTTCTCAGGCCCGGCGTGACCGATGTATTGAATTTGCTCATTTAGTTCCGGCTCTATCTTCTCTTTAAAATAGCCCTCATCTTGTATGATACCGGCTATCAGCAGTTTTCTTTTACTTTTTTTGGCGATGGAAATAGCTTCGGAAGTGCCTTTATCATGGTGTATGCGGCCGAAATATAAAAGATAATCATCAGGCTTTTCAACAAAATCAAAATCCTGTGTGTTCAAGCCATTATATACCGTGGCTATGTAATCCAATTCAGGACTGCGGTCGGCATTGCTGATAGATACATAATGATTGGTGGCATTATATTTTTTATATACCGGGATGATCTTTTGCGATGAAAAACCATGTATGGTAGTAATAACCGGCGTTTTGATGAGCCGGGAATAGGTGAGGGGCAAAAAATCGAAGTTATTATGGATAATGTCGAACTTATTGGCCTTCTCCATTAAATTGCTGATGTGCAGGCATTCCAATACTTTGGCGTCCTGTGTTCGGTCTTCCTCGTAACCTTGCTCGCATATCGCGTCCAGTTTTCCGGCGGTAACAGAATCGCCGGTGGCAAATAGTGTTACATCAAGCCCTTTTTTTACCAGTCCTTCGGCAATGTTCGATGCTATTTGCTCCCATGGCCCGTAATGCCTGGGCGGTGTGCGCCAGGCAACGGGCGATAATATGGCTATTTTCATTTAACAAATTTCCATTTTCTTGGCCGATTTGTTGTATTCGTACTCCAGTTCAAAAGCTTCAAGTACTGTCAGGTGCGATATAAGGTACGCTAACGTACTTTCGGCGCCCTGGTTGCGGTTTATGCCTGTTGGCAGCAAACCATCGCAGCAACCCTTGGTTTCGTGGTCATATAGCGGGGCGCGTAAGGTGTTTTCGCCCAGGAACCATTTGTAGCTCAAAAACATTTTCTCAATATATTCGGGCTTGCGGAATATCTGGTATGCCTGGAAATGCATCAGCACCATAGCCATAGTTTCAATAGCCTGCTGATCGAATGCCGGGAATTTACCACCACGGTAATACCAGCCATCATTACCAACCGGGCTCAAATAACCGTTAGAAAGGGTTAGCTTATCCAAAAACGCCATGGTTTTTAAAGCTATCTCTTTGGCTTTTTCGTTCCCCGTTATTTCAGCCGAATGTAATAGTGCCAAAGGAAGAATGGCGTTATCATAGGTCATCTTTTCCTCAAACCATTGCCAGTCGGCTGATTGGTTATTTTCGTAGGCGTCTATCAACGGCTGAGTCAGATCAGCCAATTGTTTCACCATTCCATCATCTGTAGGGATAACCTGGAGGTACAAACTAATACCGATAATGGTATTTGCCATTCCGCGCAAATGTTTCAGCTTGCTAAAGTGTGGGAATGATTTACCAAATATCTCCAACGCAAACTCACGGTACGAGTTACTGGCCGCGCAACTGATCAAATGGCCCAGCGCCCATATCGTACGTCCGAATGAATCCTCGGAACCTACTTCATCCAAATATTGGCGGCTGAAGCTTAAAAAGTTACGGAAATTGCAATCATCAGTTTGCATGTAGTGGATGTAGCTTAAATACAACGGAAGTAGCTCAAATGCCTCCTTGCTTTTGTTGCGCTGGTAAGCCATAAGGGCCATTATCAGCGCACGGGCATTGTCATCAAGGCAGTAACCTTCTTTTAAGTTGGGTATGCCATATTTGGCGTGTTGCACTATACCGGTATCATCAGTTAAACGTATAACATGGGTAAGGCTGAATTTTGGCAGTATCTCCGGATCGACTATGCTGTTGCGCAATATTTTATCGCTAAAGTCATGTGTCCGGCAGGCTTCCTGTGCTACTTTAATATATTCGGAGCCTATTACCGGCCAGCGTAGGTGCAAACCGTATTCGTAGGCGTTTTCTTTCAATTCGTTTAAAACGCGCTCCTGGTCGAGCAATTCATTAACAATATCAGCAAGTGCGTCAATATCTTTAAAATCAAAAATACGGCCGCGATTGTGGGCCAGTAATTCGGTAGCGTGCCAATAAGGGGTTGATACTACGGCAGCTCCTGCGCCGATGGCGTATGATAAGGTACCGCTGGTAATTTGTGCTTCGTTAAGATAAGGCGTTACATATATTTCGCAAGCGGTAAGGTAATTCACCAGTTCTTCCTCGGATACGAACTTATTAATGAAGGACAGGTTTTTCGATACGCCCAATTGTGCAGCAAGCGTTTTTAAATGGTCCCTATATTCTTCGCCTGAATTTTTTATTACGCCCGGGTGTGTATTACCTAACACAACGTACATCACATCGGGATGTTTAGCGACTATTTTTGGCAGCGCCTTTACTACAGTTTCAAGGCCCTTGTTGCGGCTTATCAACCCGAAAGTTAACAGCACACGATGGTTTTTAAACTGCGACAGATTGCTAACCGGGTTTTCTTCGGGCGCTTCCACATCCGGAACGCCGTGTTCAATTATCTGTATTTTATCGGCTGGTATATCGTAAATGGTGGTTAAGAACTCAACGGCCCGGTTACTCATTACAATAATTTTCGACGATTGTTCGGCAATCTCGCGTATGATGATGCGCTGCACATAGCTGGGGTCTTTTAAAACAGTATGCAAGATAGATATAAGTGGCTTTTCGAGCCTGTTTATCAACGGTAATATATATATGCCGCTTTCGCCGCCATAAATGCCAAACTCGTGTTCCATAATGCAGGTATCCACATTACTGGTATTAATATAATTGGCAGCGCGTATATAGTCTTTTTGGTGGTTTTCGCGTATGATATACTTTACCTCCTCGGGATATTCGTACTCGTGCAGATCTTCAGAATCATTCAATGCTACCACAAAGCCGCCATCAGACAGGGTATTCCGTTTTGGGAAATTGGCATCAATAGCACGCATTAAGTTTTGATTAAAGGTAGCGATCCCGCATTCACGGGGAGGATAGGTTGATATATATGCTATTTTCATAAGGTGTTAAAAGATGTTTTTTGTGTTTCTAAATGAAATTCCCGCAACGGCATGTATTGTCTGTTAAAACAGACGGGTAAGATGTGTATATAAATAGGTTTAAACCTATTTATATACACATTTAGTGTTTTTTAATCACTTGCCGGTATAATTGCATAAACCATACCAGTTAGCTATAATTATAAGATGAGTTATAAGCAGAATGTTTTGTGCGTAATAAAATAGTTGCACAACAATGACGATATAAGCAAGGGATTTGCCTAAAGGTAGGCATTTATATCGGGTAGTAGGTAGGATGTCTTATTATTGCCAATGATTAGCTATAATACGCTATTGCCTCCACTATAACCGCGCAGGCTTTTTTAATTTCATCGTGGGTGATGATGAGCGGGGGGGCTATGCGCATGGAATTGCTGCAATGCAAAAACCAGTCGACGATTACGCCATTGGCTATACAACGGTCGATTATCTTTTTGTTCAGTTCAAAACTTTCCAGTTCAACAGCCAGCATAAGGCCTTTGCCGCGTATTTGTTTTATTGAGGGATGCACTAATAGCGTTCTGAACAATTCTTCTTTTTCGGCAACAGTGCTGCATAGGTTTTCTTCCAATAAAACCTCCAGTGCTGCTAATCCCGCCGCGCAGCATACGGGGTGGCCGCCAAACGTGGTGATATGGCCCAGTATAGGATTATCCTTAAGTACGCCCATGATTTCATGAGATGCCGCGAAGGCACCGACAGGCATGCCACCGCCTATAGCTTTTGCCAATAGCAGGATATCGGGGGCTATGCCATAATGCTCAAACGCGAATAACTTGCCGGTACGCCCAAAAGCGGCCTGTATCTCGTCGAGTATAAGCAAGGTGCCTGTTTCATCACAACGCGCCCGTAAAGCCTGCATATAAGCAACATCAGCTACACGGATACCGGCTTCGCCCTGTACTGTTTCCATGATAACGCAGGCGGTTTCATGGGTTATCAGGGCAAGGTCATCAATATGGTTAAAGCGGATAAAATTGACTCCTGGTAATAAAGGGCGGTATGCTTGCTTAAATTCCTCGTTGCCCATTACGCTTAATGCGCCATGTGTGCTGCCATGGTACGAATTGTGACAGGCAATGACCTGCCTTCGCCCGGTATAGCGCTTGGCTAATTTCAGGGCTCCTTCTACAGCTTCGGCACCTGAATTGGTAAAGTAAACTGACTGCAGATTTGGCGGGAATATGGATATCAGTTTTTCGGCAAAACGTACTTGCGGTGTTTGTACATATTCGCCATAAACCATCAGGTGCATATATTTATCAACCTGCTGTTTTATAGCTTCAATCACCTTTGGGTGACTATGCCCCAAATTACTTACGCCAATGCCCGAAATAAGATCGATATAAGCCTTTCCATCGCCATCATACATATAAACACCTTCGGCCCGTTCAATTTCAAGTAATAGCGGGAAATCGGTTGTTTGCGCGTTGTTGGCAAGGAAAAGCTGGCGTAGCGTGGGCATGGGGCAAAAATAGTCAAAAGTCTTAAGCCGGAAGTCTTAAGTCAGATTTTCTTTCAACAGCATATTGTTTTTATGACCAATGACTTTAGACTACTGACTATGGATTATTCTGCGGTGGGGGCGCAGAGCCACCGTTACGTTCTGATAATTGCCTTACCAACTCATCGTTAAATTCGCGTTCGGCTTTGTAAAGTTTGCTAACCTGTTCGGGCGTAAGTATTTTCAGGAAAGCATCATTAAATTTCACCTTTACCTGTAGCATCTCATTGTCATAAAGCAATTCCTTATGTATTTGGTCGGTACCATCAGTTGCGTTAAGATTATTTTGCCTTTTTAGCTTCCTTATATTAAAAAGTTCCTGTTGATATTCCCTGTATAAAGGAAAAAACCGCTGCGCCTGGTCGGGTGCAAGATTCAGCCTGTTTCTTATAAAGTTTATTTTAATTTCACCAACTCTGCGTTCAGGGCCCTGCTGTTCTATGCGGTCGACCCGCCTGCTGAATATTCGGCGACGCGCCTCGATACGCACCTGCCCATATGATTGATAGCCAACGCACAAAACAAATAATAATAGTGTTATATGTTTAAATAGTTTATTCATTATTAATTGTTATTGTCAAGGTCGTTCTGTAAAGCATTGCTTAGGCCGGCATCATTAACAGGTGCGTTTTCATCAATAACGGTATGCTGTGTTTCGGAAGGGTCAACATCATCCTGCAAATAACTTTGTATATCGCCGGTTGAAACGGTTGAAAGCTGCTCATGCAGGAACGACTTATTGTGTGTGTTAACCGGGGTTGTGAAAGTTTGAACTAATAAGCCCGCACCAGCCACTACAGCCAAACAAGCTGCTGCTGCATATTTGAATGCTGATGAGGCAAACATTCTCCGTACAACACCCTTGCGCTTAACTATATCCTGGTTAACGGTTTTATTTAAAATGGACTTGTTTAGCTTTTCGAAATAATCTTCGGGTACTGTAAATGTTTCCTTTTCGTTCAGCGTTTCTTCAACCGTTATGCGGGCACTGATCTGCTGTTCCATATCCGCGAAATAATTTTCGGGAACGGCATGGCCATCTGCGTCACTATTTACAAAGGCATCGATATTTATCCTGCTCTGTATATTACTGCTTAGCTCATCAAAATAATTTTCGGGAATGGCGTGGCCATCCGCATCATTATTTACAAAAGCGTCGATATTTATCCTGCTCTGTATATTATTGGTTAGCGCATCAAAATAATTTCCAGGAACGGCGTGCCCATCCGCGTCATTATTTACAAACGCATCGATATTTATCCTGCTTTGTATATTATTGCTTAGTCCATCAAAGTAATTTTCGGGCACGGTAAAACCCTTATCGCCCTTTAACTTTTCTAAATTAACAGACGATATAATGTTCTTTTCCAATTCATCAAAATAGCCTGGTGGCACTGTAAACGGGTTATTTTCATTAACCTGTTTAAGTGACATGTACTCGTCCAGCCATTTTCTGCTCTCCATATCTCTTTTCATATCGGTTGTTAGATGAAATTTAGATGAAATGGTTTAATCGTTTTTTAAAATTAATCTTTTGAAAGTAAAAAAGCTTCAATTTTCTTTACCGCGAGGTGAAAAGATGCCTTTAGCGCACCCACACTTGTGCCTACTACGTCGGATATTTCTTCGTACTTCATATCCTCATAGTATTTCATGTTAAAAACCAGGCGCTGTTTATCGGGTAGGGTAAGTATAGCCTCCTGTAGTTTGCGCTGCGCTTTGTCGCCATCAAAATAACTCGAGTCGGCCAGTGTATCTGCCAGCGAATAATCCACATCATCAAGCGATATGTTATTCTTTTTCTTTTTATTGTTAAGGAAGGTAATACACTCGATAGTGGCAATGCGGTACATCCAGGTGTACAATTGCGCATCATTACGGAAACCGGGGAGGTTTTTCCAAACTTTCACAAATACATCCTGGGCAATATCATCGGCATCATCATGGTCGATAACCATGCGGCGGATGTGCCAGTAAATTTTTTGCTGGTATTTTTTTATTAGCAGGTTAAAAGCCTCGTTCCGCGTTTTTTCATCCTGGAACTTGCTTAGTATCTCTGCGTCATCAACCTGTACCGACATATATTATATTTATGTATTAAAATAAGTATTAAGCCTTTTTGTTTGTGTAATTTATTGGGGCGACCAATAAACTATTGTTGCGAAAATAGGTATTATTTTATTTTATACCGATATAAGCCCCGGCTTATTAATTATCCGCGCCTTCGGTTATTGTATTTCCGCCGGGTTGTACCAGCTTTATGACCAGCGAGTTTTTCGCCTTTATAATTGAATCGCCCTTACGTATCCTAGTGTGGTTAAAATCCCATTTCTGGTAAAACAGGTCGTATTGAGAACCTTTGATGAATATAGAGGCCTGGCTTTCCAGGTTATAATCAACGCTATCAAACTTACCGTTGAATTGGTAATCAAGGGCAGTTTTTTTGTTTATGTAATTGAAATAAATGCCTGCAATAACCAGCATTACTACAGTAACACAAAAAACCTGTACACCAAATTTGTATGGTGGCTGATCGGCTGACGGCTGCATGTTTTTTTAATACTTACAGCGGCATTTACGGCAATTAGCTAATAATGGTTGCGCAGGATGCAAATAGGGCTAAACACAACGGCAACAGGGGCAAAAATTATTGTTAACTGTGATATACAAATTTATTTAAGGCATACAATATGATAAACAATATAAGACACCATATGTGCTTGTAAACAATTTTGAATTAATGTATTTTTGTGTAGATCAATAGAAAATATCATGGAATTAGTTTTAAAATCCAACAATGAACAAAGCATTGCAAAGATTATTGCTTTAGCAAAGAAACTTGATGTGACTATTGAAAAGAAAAATTTAAGGATTGATAAAGAAGACAAGGCAATTAAAGAACGTATATTAAACTTTAAAGCTGCTTCGCCATCTTCATTTGGTGATGCTGTAGATTGGCAAAAAGAACAACGTGAAGACCGCAATCTGCCTTTTTCATAGTTATGGCATTTTTAATTGATAGTAATATTGTCATCTATTCTTATTTAGATAAATATCAATACTTGAGAAAACTGATTATCGACGAATCAGCAAGGGTTTCTGAAATTTCAAGAATAGAGGTACTTGGTTATCATAAGTTAACTACTGATGAAGAAAAATACTTTTTGGATATTTTTAATTTCGTTCCCGTCGTTATTCCTTCAAAAGAAATATTTGACAAAGCTATTCAACTTCGCAAACTGCATAATCTAAAATTAGGTGATAGCCTGATTGCTTCGACAGCAATTATTCATGACCTTACTTTATATACAAGAAATGTTGACGATTTTTAAAAGGTTACAGGATTAAAAATCATTAATCCTGTAATATAATCATACCAAATCCAACACCTGCTGCGATGAGTTTTTGGTATCTACCTTCTCAATTATATTTTTGATAACGCCGTTCTCATCAATAATAAAGGTGGTACGGGCGGTGCCCATGTATTTTTTGCCGTACATGTTCTTTTCAATCCAAACGCCGTAGTTTTCAACTATTTGTTTGTCGCTGTCGGCAATAAGCGGGAAGGGCAGGTTGTATTTGCTCTCAAACTTTTTGTGCGATTTTTCATCATCGGTGCTTACGCCAATTACCTGGAACCCTTTGCCCAGTAACGACTGGTAATTATCCCTGAAATCGCAGGCCTCGGCAGTA
This sequence comes from uncultured Mucilaginibacter sp., assembly GCA_903915155.1. GTDB lineage: Bacteria > Bacteroidota > Bacteroidia > Sphingobacteriales > Sphingobacteriaceae > Mucilaginibacter. Next base: position 6,290 of record CAIWRU010000119.1, on the reverse strand, counting down.
CAGCCGGGGGTGTCATCCTTCGGGTAAAAGTACAGTATCACATTTTTGCCTTTGTATTGCGAAAGGGTTACGGTATTGCCGTTCTGGTCCTTTGCGGTAAAATCGGGGGCTTTGTCGCCTGCTTTTAGTGTTGCCATGGTTATCTGTAAAAATCTGCTTTAAATGTGGTTGCGTTGTTCACCTGGTCGGTAACAGTCAGTTCAAATGTATGTTTGCCTGCGCCAACGCTATCATCAAAGGTATAACTTAGTATTTTACTTTTATAATCCCATTTCATCAGCACCCAATTGCCATCAATATAACCCATATAGGTTTTCACGCCCGATCCATAATCGCCTATTTTTACATGGATGGCTTGTTTGGCTTTCATACTGCCGCCATTAACAATATTTATGGGGTGTATGTATGGCGCTTCGGTATCCAGCTTGATAAAGTATTCGCCAAAGGAATGGGGCTGTGCTTTTACATAGCCGCCATCATATGCGCCACCTTCACAAACGCCTTCGCTGTTTACAATTACGGCTTTATCGGCACGCCAGCCGGGTAGGGTAGTATCGGGTTTTATCCACAGGTCGAAACTATTGTTTATGGAGGTATAATGGTTGTGTATTTGATAGGTTGATGAGTAGGCCCCCGGTTTACGCGGTAATTCGCCAAAGGTAAAATCTACATCATCATATAGATTCCCTGGCGGGATGCTTATTTTAACCTTGTCGGTACTAAACGTGTTCAATTGGTTATATCGAAATAGGATGCCTGCAGGTTTCGCCGCGTTAAGGTGCTGCACATTGCTGCTCGACTTAACTTTTAATGTTAAGGTTGATGTGTTGCCGGCAACGTCCCTTACCACGTATTCAACCGTATGCAGTGAATCATCCTTAAAAGTAATAACGCCACGGTTTATAGCTTGCGGGTACAATGTTATTTTGCTGCCCGGCAGTACAAAGCATTTTTGGATGAATTGCCTCGACTTTAAAAATTGCGGGTAATCAATAAACGCGTTTATGGCATGTGTCTGGTCGAACGCGAAATGTTCGGCGGCAAAGGTAAATACGTCTTTGCCATCCAATTTTAACTCGATGGAATAAACGCCGTTATGCGCTACCGAAGTACTGGTAATATCATAGGCGGTGATGCCAAAACCCACATCGCCGTTTAATTCAATAACATGGGGCTTTAATAAATGGTAATTGCCGTTGGAGCCGGTTACTGCAAGCAGTTCGCGCTGCGTTTTTTCGCTGAAGGGTTCGCCGTTGAAATGATAAATGCAGGCTGTACCCAATATTGGCGGTTTATCGTCGGGGATAGTAAGGCCGAAACGCTGCGGGTTAATGGTTTGCTCGGTTTCGGTGTCCCTAACCTCAAAATGCAAATGAGGCCCCGCCACCGCGCCTGTATGGCCCGATATAGCTATCACCTGCCCTTTAGTTACCGGCATTTGTAACGGAAGCAGGTTAAAATCAACTATGTCGCATTTTACCTGTAGCTGGTAATCGTGTACCAGTTTGGCAATTTCAGGGCTAAAACTTTGCAGGTGACCATAAACGGTAGTAAAGCCATTGGGGTGGGTGATGTATATAGCATTACCAAAGCCCCCAAACTGCACCCGCAGGCGCGATACAAAACCATCGGCGGCCGCGTGAATAGGGTAGCCGTCCTGCTGGTTGGTGCGGAAATCAAGGCCTGAATGAAAGTGATTTGGCCGCAATTCGCCAAAGGAGCCAACTATTTTTGGCGGCAAATCGAGCGGGTAGCGAAAATAATCTTTTGGATAGCTGCGGGTTTGCACAACATCCTGTGCCAAACAATTTAAAGCAAGACCCGAAAACAGCAGTAACAGTGCAAGCAGCTTTTTTATCATGCTTACTTAACAAAAAAATCAAGTAATTTATTATCTCCAATGTAGCCTTCCAGGTGGTCGCCCACATTTACTTTGCCAACCCCGGCGGGTGTGCCTGTAAAAATAAGGTCGCCCTTTTTTATAGTGATGTATTGTGATACAAAAGCTATGATACTTTCAAACGAGAACAGCAGCATGTTTGTATTGCCGCTTTGTTTGGTTTCGCCGTTTATATCCAGGTGGAAATCAATATTATACAGGTCCTTAAAATCTGATTTAGGCATAAATGAGCTGATGGGCGCTGAACCGTCAAACGCTTTGGCTAACTCCCAGGGCAACCCCTTTTCTTTATGGCGGCTTTGGATGTCGCGGGCGGTGAAGTCGACACCAAGGCCGATCTCATCGTAATAATTAGCGGCAAATTTTTCGCTGATATGTTTGCCTTCTTTACAAACCTTTAGCACCAGTTCAATTTCGTGGTGTATATCCTGCGAAAATTCGGGATGATAAAATGGTTTATTGTCTTTTAACAAAGCGGTATCGGGCTTCATAAAAATAACCGGAACGGTTGGTATCGGGTTATTCAGCTCCTTTGCATGCTCGGCATAATTGCGGCCAATGGCGATGATCTTCATGGTGGTAAAGGTAATAAGCCCCCTCTAGATCTCCCCCGGTTGGGGAGACTTTTTTTAATATTTTACATAAACTGGAAATTGACAGATTATAAAATCCGAAATTGAAAATCCGAAATCCGAAATAAACAGGGGCAAAGGAAGGGGCCTAGAGAACGCTTATCCTCTTAATAACCGATTCGGTGCCGGCTGCTATCCTTACAAAATAAAAACCACGGGATAACTTGCCATTTAGGGAGTAACTAAGCTTCTGCTCGCCGATGTCGACAGTGCGGGATTGGAAAACTGTAGCAATATCATTGCCCAGTATATCCATGATTTTTATGCTGACATTGGTGTTGCGCGAAACCACGTATTTTAAATTCAACTGGTCGGTAGCGGCAATAGGGTTGGGGTATACTTCAACATCGCTTAATAATTTATCGTCGGCTTTAGCAATGGGGAACTTTACAGATGAAATGGCTCCGGGTTTTACGGGCGGTAATGCGAAAGGCAAACCGCTTTTAAGGTACGAAGGCTTTGATTTTAGCTTTTTGTAGTGCGAATAAATGGTGTCTTTTTTAAAAGCGCTGCCATAGGCAAAAGCAAAATTCATGGAAACTATCGCCATAATTAAAATAGCCCATGAAAAATTATAAGTATTGCTTCGCTTCATTCTTAAATAATATTACTACAAAAGTATGAATAATGCGCTCAACCACCGCTATATCAAGCCATCTAATGTTTATTTTAACAATTTTTAACACAGAGTGTTTTAAATACACTATTTACTTATACGTAAATGCTAAGAAAAAGGGGTAGTGTCTCAGTTTGAAAATAAATAGTTTTTATGCTTGAGCGGTTATGATTATCTTTGCGTTATGGCAAAAAAAGATTTAAACCAGTTGGCTAAGTTCATAACCGAACAAGCTACAAACGAAAATACTGAAAAACCAGCAAAGAATGAAGCGGCTGTTGCTTTAGGGCGCTTAGGGGGGTTAAAAGGTGGTAAGGCGAGGTATAATAGCCTTACACCTGAAAGACGAAAAGAAATAGCAGTGTTTGCCTCGCAGGCAAGATGGAATAAGCCTAAAAATGAAGAGTAAAAGAGCCGTCCGCTCCATTATAAAATAATGTACACATAGACAATACGTCTCGTCCAATTAACGCATCAAAAGCCTGCCCATCAAAATCCCCTTGTGGGCATTGCAAATTGAACAACATGGGGCTAATCGGAATCCCCACTCCAACATCATATAATAATTGCTCGGAAGGGCCGCCTGCGGTATGAACCGTTTGGACATCTAAGGGCAATAATCCCAAAGCATCTACTATTCGTTTATTAATACTTGTGGCAGATGCGCCGGTGTCGATTAGACCAATTCCCTGTACGGAAGGAATTGGCTTACCCTCTTTCTGAAGTTCAACGGCTATGGCGGGGGGAACGGTGAATATTACCTGTATTTTAGGTCCCTCTTGCCTTAATGTATTAGTTCTTGAGGTTAGGTACGGCATTTACAAATTTTATATTACGTGAGTAATTGATAGTGTGGTCAATCGGTTCATTAATATCTTTTACTAAAAATACTGAACTAACGCCTAACTTTTCTATACCTGACCGAATAGCATCTTGCCTACTGAACCATACGCCCAAAATGGTACTATCTTTTATGACTACAAACCCACCTTGTGGGTTTTCTACCCTTAGTTGATTTAGGTTTTTTTTGAAGTAGTCTAATTCTTGCTCTAACATATTACAAAGATAACCGCTAAGTGTGATAATAGTTTAATCAGATTGTAAAACGTTTTCGTTTTACGCACCTAATATACAATAAGTTCATACTTACAAATATAAAAATCAAAATAAATTTAAGCAAAATGAATTTTATGCTTGACCGTTCAAGTATTTTTATTATCTTTGTTGTATGAATAAGTTACCAATCGCCAAAAAAGTACAAATCATCAACATGTTAGTTGAGGGTATGAGTTTAAGAGCCGCTTCACGCATTTCAGGCTGTTCTATTAACACGGTTACAAAGCTATTGGTCGATACTGGCAAAGCTTGCCAAAACTTCCATGATGAAACTGTACATAGCCTTAAATCAACCCGTATAGAGGCTGATGAAATATGGTCGTTCGTTTACGCAAAACAAAAGAATGCTGATGATATTGTTAATAGTTCAATAGATAAAGCTGGTGATGTTTGGACTTTTACAGGGATTGATGCTAATAGCAAATTAATAGTATCATGGTTTGTAGGCGACCGCACAGCAGAGAACGCATATACTTTTATGTGCGATATGAAAAGCCGATTAAATAATCAGGTTCAACTCACTACAGATGGATTTAAACCTTATTTAAACGCCGTACCTGATGCGTTCGGTTCTAAAATAGATTATGCCATGCTGATTAAGATATACGGCGAGCCACAGGGCGCAAATCAAACCGAAAAGAAATACAGCCCCGGCGATTGCACAGGCTTTGAAAAAAAACGTATTATAGGCAAGCCAGTTGCTGAGAATGTTTCTACAAGTTATGTAGAACGTCAAAACTTAACTATGCGTATGCACATGCGCAGGTTCACCCGTTTAACCAATGCTTTTAGTAAGAAAATGGAGAACCATTGCTATGCGATTGCCCTACACTTTGTTTATTACAACTTCGCTAAAATCCATAAAACATTAAGGGTTACCCCTGCAATGGAGGCCGGATTGACTAAAGATGTAATGACCATTGAAAATATTGTGAGGTTAGCGGATTGAATAAAAAATAATGGTTTATTATGTCTGTGTTGGGGGTTGCTCCACATCCTTTAGAGCAGGATAAATATCAAAATATTTATTCCTTAAATAAATTGACATCAAATTTAAAACTAAAGGTAACGTTAATTCGATATTGCTTTCACCAATTACGTATTTTGGGTTATTAAAAATAAAATTCTTTATAGGTGTAAATTGATCTGATTGTGTTTTGGAGAACAAAATAGATTGCGCAAAATTTTGAACATCGAGCGCCGACTTAAAATCTTCTTTCTCCATTTCTTTAACCAAGGCATCAAGATTGGTGTCTATATAAGATTTCCCGCCAAAACCAACTAAAACCTTTTCTCCAAATTCAGTTAATTGTATTGGGCTTTTGGAAACAAATAACTCAACGGAAAAGTTTTGATGCTGTTGATTTAAAAACACAAAAAGCTTATCAATAGAATTTGAAATCTTTGTTAACTGATCCTTGACAGATGCAGAGTCGGTATTTATACCTTCTATTTTTGAGCAATGTTCTTCCACCTTTTCTAATCTCCCATATACCCTGAATATTTTCCAGGCTCCCCAAATTACGAAGACCATCATTAGTAAGTCTGGATAATGGACTTCTAACCACTTAAAAATATTTCAGGCATTATAAGCTTAGGTTTAACATTAATAATTTAATAATGTTCCGATTTAATAACGATTTTTATACGTGTTTTGTATCTAAAAAAGTTGCGCAAAGGTACAAATTAATATATAATTTTCATTTGCTTAATTATAAGGCTATTTAAACGCGATCGCGTTTTTATGTTAGGAAGAGAGTAGGGTTTTTTGTTCATGTCATTGTGGTTGGTTGCAATAAAGATATGAGTATTTATAATTAAAACAAGTGACACGATATTTTTTTTATAAATAGGGGCTTTTTTTATTGCCTTTAAAATAGTTTGTACCAACTCATATATGGTTACATTTATTCATACATTTAAGCCACCTAATTAGAAGGCTTCTTTATTTATACCAATGGCTAATGCCAATACAGATTTACATAAAGCTAAAAAGGCTAAAAAAGATGAGTTCTACACTCAGCTT
>CAIWRU010000118.1 GCA_903915155.1 uncultured Mucilaginibacter sp. | reverse complement strand
TGTATATTTATATATATAAATCTTATTCTGATGAAAAAATCTGTACTTTATTTATTGTTGGCCCCCCCCTGTGTTTCCTTTCGTGTAAAAGAAACCAGCAGCAACCGGGCCCGGTTGCAAAAACTTATAAGGTAAATTTTAACGTATCAGGTTTCAATCAAACCATACTTAATTCTATAAAATCAAAAAAAACAGATGCGTTGCAAGCGGATTCTGTAATATCTGATACATCAAGTAACGATTCGTTAAACGTTTTGGATTATTTAGTATATACTTCAAAAGGCTTACCTGTACATGCATTGATCACGCAACAATCAACTAACGGAAAATTCACATCAATCTCTGATAACCTTGCGGCAGGTACCTATACAATTGTATTTATTGCAGGCAAAACAGGGCTGAATTATGTAACTGCGGGTAACTCAAACATCAGAAACGATAGTTTTAATTATCATACATCCCCCGAAATTTATAACGATCTAACTGATTTTATTTGGCACGATACATTTTATAAACAATTCTCACTCACGGTATCAGGCAGCGATACAACGGTTAACACCACATTACCGCGCATAGTTTCGCAATTGGAAGTTAACATTGAAGATGCCCTCCCTGCAAATACAAGCTATTTTCGCTTGTTATTTTCCAGCGCCCTATACTCATACAGTTTAACCGGTACTAACCAGGTAGGCAGTGCCGTTACTTGCAGAAGTTCGGTTCCGTCATCTGCTATTGGTACTACTAATTTCCAGATATATAATATACTGGTTCCAACGGTCCCTTCAACTACAGTAGAAATTAAGGCATATGATACAGCAGATAACCTTATTGGCGATGTAGTGGTTAACAATGTTACGTTCCAGGCAAATATGAAAACATTATTAACAGGAAAATTATTTGGTACAAGCAGCACTAACTCGTTTAATGTTACTTTAAATCACCAATGGAACCCGGTTCCGTATAAAACTATAAATTATTAACGCGCAATTGTGGTAATAAATAATACACAGGTTAATTAAAATCTAAAGAGATGAAAAGAATTTTATATAGCATAGTTGCAGTTAGCATGATATTTTTTTCATGCAGTAAGCATAATAACCCAACACCTCCGCCAACAGGCAAAAAGTATACTGTAAAATTTAATGTGGGTTTTTCACAAAGCATAGGGCCAATAACTAACAGTATAACTAAAACATCGGGTATTAAAACTGACGCGATAGATACTGCAACCGATACCTTGAAAAACTATACAGGCATTTTATATTACGTAGTTTTTGATTCAAACCAGCATATTGTACGAAATATTTCGCAAAAAGCAGCTGATGCAGATTATGGAACTATTACCGACCAGTTACTGCCAGGTACTTATACAGTATTATTTGCTGCCGGTGAGGCACATCTTAAAGCGGATGTTTATGGCAGTGCAGGTCAGCTGACCAATGCCTTTTATTATGAAGGATTTACCAGCCCATACGTAAACCCGAACGATAATTTTTTTCCTCCGTTTTTCGCAAACACTTTTTATAAAAAGATGAGTATTACTGTTGGCAACTCGAATGCCAACTATAGTGTTAATTTGGATAGAATGGTAGCGCAATTGGAGGTTGTTGTCCAGGACGCTATACCTGCCGGGGCAAAAGACCTAACTATTTATGTTCCTGGCGATGCATCAGCATTAGCTATGTTAGACTTAACCGTTGCTAATACAGGTAATTATTTTTATCCTTTCACCGGCCTGACAGCAGGGGTAACCAATACAATTGAATTTGTAACTGTGGCAAACACCTCAACTCCACTCAATATTGAACTTAAATGTACTGATGGAGCCTCTACAGTGTTTGCTGATAAAACAATTACCGGGGTGACGTTTAAAACAGGATCAACCACGGTACTAACTGGCAATTTGTTTTCAGCCGGTACTACTGGCCAGGGATTTAACGTAACTTATGACCCAACCTGGAACGTGGGTACGCCTACTACTATTCATTTTTAAAATAGCTTAATTGAATCAATTCACGATAGGAAAATTGAGTTAAATTTACGGGCAATCCCATAAAGAGAAGAGAAACAAAGCGCTTTTTGTTTCTATTTGCGATGCTAATATTAAACAGGAATTTGGATGGGCTAATCCATTTCCGAAGGAGCCATCTCAGGGTTGTCCTTTAAAAAGTAATACTTCATAATAGGCCCCGATATAATTACGGTTACCACAGTCATCACCACAAGCCCTTCAAATACTTTCTCATCAATAATTTTAGCTTGCAGGGCCAGTAGGCCCAGCACAATTTCCTGCGAGCCGCGGGCATTCATACCAAAGGCAACAGCTATTGATTCATTTTTATTCATACCGCTTATGCGGCTGCCAATACCCGCGCCCAGCAGTTTCGCTATACAGGCTATGGCCAATATAATGGTAACAACTTCAAGGTTAAAATTCGATATAAAGTTTAACCGCAGGCCAACCGAGGCAAAGAATAAAGGTGCTATGATATTTACCGTAAACTGGTGTAAAATAAGTTTATGGCGCTCTGTAAAGTATTCTGAATCGCCAACAGCCACACCCATTAAAAAGGCACCGAACACGCCGCGTACACCCAGGTACTCAGTAATTATTGCCGATATAAAGCAAAGGCAAATGGCAAGTGTTATAACCCTGCCTATCTTTAGATTTTTTTGTGCTACAAACAGCATTTTATTTACGCCCCAGCGCCCTATGGTTACCATAAACACGGCAAATAGCAATACCTCGGCCACCGCCGTCCATGAACCCTGGTCTTTACTATGCATCATTTGCATAATTATCGAGAACAATACCCAGCCCAAAAAGTCGTCGATCATGGCCGAGGTAAGTACAATATTGCCGATCTTGCTTTTCAGGATATTAAGGTCCATCAATATTTTGGTGATAACGGATAACGCGGTAATAGACAAAGCCGTACCAAAAAACATGGAGGTGATGAACTGGTTACTCTCGTTATTTGAAAAGATCCGTTGGTAAAAAAACCAGGCAGCGGCAAAACCGATTATAAACGGGAAAATAATACCTGTTAAACTAATAGCTGCAGCTTGTTTGCCATCGCGCCTTATTTGTTTAATATCAACCTCAAAACCGGCTATAAACATTAATAATATAATACCAACATTGGCCAACCCGTCAAACGAACCATATGCCCTGGGCGATGCTAAAAAAATATTACTGAACATACTGGGCCAGTAGGTGCCCAGCAAAGTTGGGCCGAGGATAATACCTGCAACAATTTCACCAATAATGGCAGGTTGTTTAAATTTGCGGCATAATTCACCCAGGATGCGGGCCAAAACTAAAACAACAGTAACAATTATAAGGAAATGAAGTACTTCACCGGAAAGGAGTTTTGCGACCATAGGTATTTTAGGTAATACGTGTAATCACAAATATAATATTTTGCAGCTAACGTTGTTAATATCTGATAAAAATGAAAAACTAAAGCCCTGATAATTGTTTTATGACAATACAATAGGTTTTTTATACTTTCGCATATATGTTATCTGTTATACAATCTCACATTCAATCGTCCATAAATGTTAAATCGGCGCTGCTTCAAAACACGGCTTTATTAGGCCAGATTAACGAAGTTTGCACCCTTATAACCACGGCTTACAAAAACAATAAAAAAACCCTGCTTGCAGGCAATGGCGGCAGCGCGGCCGATGCACAGCATATTGCTGCCGAATTGGTTAACCGTTTTTATATTGACAGGCCCGGGCTGCCCTCAATAGCATTAACCACCGATGCATCTATACTCACCAGCATTGGCAATGATTATGGTTATGAGCAATTATTCTCGCGCCAGGTACAGGCGTTAGGCAACCAGGGCGACGTATTTATAGGCATATCAACTTCGGGCAACTCGCCTAATATTATAAATGCTTTAGAAGCCTGTAAAGAAAAAGGCATTATCACGGTTGGCTTAACAGGTTTAAGCGGGGGCAAAATGGCTGCCCTTTGCGACTATTGTATAAATGTGCCTTCAAACGAAACGCCGCGCGTACAGGAGGCCCACATACTTATAGGCCACATTATTTGTTATATTGTTGAGCAGGAAATATTCGGCAATAATAAATAAGGCAGCTATAGGCTAATCAAAAATTCAGTAAATTTGTATATGGACAAATCCTCCAAAATATATATTGCGGGCCACCGGGGCATGGTAGGTTCGGCAATCCACCGTAAATTGTTAAAAGAAGGGTTCACAAACTTTGTTACCCGCACATCTGATACACTCGACCTGCGCAACCAGCAGGCAGTAGCCGATTTTTTTGAAGAGGAAAAACCCGGTTATGTTTTCCTTGCGGCGGCCAAAGTTGGTGGTATTGTAGCAAACAACACCTATCGCGCCGACTTTTTATATGAAAATTTACAAATACAGAATAATGTTATTCACTCCTCCTATCTTAACGGTGTAAAAAAACTGTTGTTCCTGGGCTCAAGTTGTATTTACCCTAAAATGGCACCGCAGCCATTAAAAGAAGAGTACCTGCTAACCGGTTTGCTTGAGCCAACAAACGAGCCTTATGCCATTGCCAAAATAGCGGGAATAAAAATGTGCGATGCCTACCGCGACCAATATGGCTGCAATTTTATTTCGGTAATGCCTACCAACCTTTATGGTTATACTGATAATTATCACCCCAATAACTCACACGTGTTGCCGGCTTTGATACGCCGTTTTCATGAGGCTAAGGAGCAGAACGCGCCATTTGTAACTATTTGGGGTACGGGTTCGCCTAAACGTGAGTTTTTATTTGCCGATGATCTTGCTGAAGCCTGTTATTTTTTAATGGAGAATTACAATGAACCGGGCCTGGTTAACATAGGTACCGGCGAGGATCTGCCAATAAAAGACCTGGCTTTACTGATAAAGGATATTATTGGTTATGAAGGCGACATACAGTTTGATACTACCAAACCTGATGGTAACCCACGCAAACTAATGGATGTTACCAAACTGCATGATTTAGGCTGGAAACACCATGTTACACTGCAACAGGGCATTGCCTTAGCTTACCAGGACTTTTTGAGCAAGGATAAAGCATTGGCCGAAAGATAAAATGAGCCTATTTGGCTGCTATATTTAACACGCCTTTTTATAATTATTTATTATCTTTGGGTAAATACATTATTGATTTTCATGCTTACAATAACGAGTGCTTAATTGTAAGTGAGTAAACTATAATAGAGATCATAACGTATAATAACTCTATGAAAACAATTCTAATAACCGGTGGTGCTGGCTTTATCGGTTCGCATGTGGTGCGCCGTTTTGTAACGCAATACCCCAATTACACTATCATTAATGTCGATGCCCTTACTTATGCGGGTAATTTAGAGAACCTGGAAGATATTGAAGCTTCCAAAAACTATGTTTTTGAAAAAGCCGATATTAAAGACAGGGAAGCTATAAGCGCCTTATTTGATAAGTACAAGGTAACTGATGTTATACACCTGGCGGCCGAATCGCATGTTGACAGGAGTATACTTAGCCCTATGGATTTTGTTTATACCAATGTAATAGGTACAGTTACCCTGCTTGATATTGCAAAAGATAAGTGGAAAAGTGATTATACCAATCACCTTTTTTACCATGTATCAACCGATGAGGTTTATGGTGCATTAGGTGCAACGGGTTTGTTTACCGAAGATACCCGGTACGATCCGCATTCGCCATACAGCGCAAGTAAAGCTGCTTCAGATCATTTTGTACGTGCTTATTATGATACTTATGGCTTGCCAGTATTGGTATCAAACTGCTCAAATAATTACGGGCCAAATCACTTCCCCGAAAAACTTATCCCGCTAAGTATAAATAACATTATCAATAACAAACCGCTGCCTGTTTATGGTGATGGTAAATACACCCGCGACTGGTTGTATGTTATTGACCATGCCCGCGCTATCGACCTGATATTCCACGAAGGCAAAAAAGGCGATACTTATAACATCGGTGGTTTTAACGAATGGCAAAACATTGACCTGGTACATTTGTTATGCAAGCAAATGGACGAGAAATTAGGCCGTGAACCCGGTACCAGCGCTAAGCTTATTACCTTTGTGAAGGATCGCCCGGGCCATGACTTACGGTATGCAATTGACGCTACCAAAATAAATAAAGAACTGGGCTGGAAACCATCGGTAACATTTGAACAGGGCCTTTCGGCAACTATCGATTGGTTTTTATCAAACAAAAAATGGCTTGATAACGTTACAAGCGGAGCGTACGCCCACTATTACGATAACCAGTACGAAACTCGTTAATATTTAATTTAACGACCCTTATATAAATAAATGACTATAACTACTACCCCATTAGCCGGATGTTTTGTGTTAACACCCCGTGTTTTTAATGATGAAAGGGGATATTTTTTCGAAACGTTCAACGAGCGTTCATTCAACGAAGCAGCGGGCAGCGAAGTGCATTTTGTACAGGACAACCAATCATACTCCACAAAAGGAGTGCTTCGCGGGTTGCATTTTCAAAAAGGCCAATATTCACAGGCAAAACTGGTTCGTGTAACCAAAGGCGAGGTGCTGGACGTGGCCGTTGACCTGCGAAGCGGTTCGCCAACTTATGGTCAATATGCAGTTGCCATGCTATCGGCCGAAAATAATTGCCAGTTCTTTGTTCCGCGCGGCTTTGCCCACGGATTTTTGGTATTGAGCGATGATGCTATTTTTCAGTATAAATGCGACAACTATTATAATAAACAATCAGAAGGAGGCCTGCATTATGCCGATCCTGCCTTGGCTATCGACTGGAAATTTGCTGCTGCCGATCTTATGGTATCGGATAAAGATAAAGAACTCCCTTTTTTGGCCAATGTGGGCGAACTTGGATTTTAAAAAAGCGTAATATATCAACCTAATGAATAAAATTGTAGTATTTGGTGCTTCGGGACAACTGGGCAACTGCTTAAAAAAAGTAGCCGAAGAAAAGGGAATCAGCGAAATTTATTTCCCGCCCGAGTCTGAAGCCAATATACTTGATAAGGATGCGCTGAAAAGTGTTTTTGAACAATACAAACCTGCATTCGCCATTAATTGTGCTGCTTATACTGCAGTTGATAAGGCTGAAGATGAGATTGACCTTGCCCGGAAAATAAATAAAACCGGTGCCGAAAACCTTGCCGAAGCCTGCAAAGCTTATAACACAAAATTTATCCATATTTCAACCGATTTTGTATTTAAGGGCGATAAGGCCCATCCGCTGGTTGAGGGTGATATTGCCGAACCCATCAGTGTTTATGGTTTAACCAAGCTGGAAGGCGAACAGGATATTGCCCGCCTGATGGATGAATACTTCATTATCCGCACCAGCTGGCTGTATTCAGAATTTGGCAATAACTTTGTAAAAACCATGCTTAAGCTGGGCGCTGAACGCGACCTGCTTAAAATAATTGCCGACCAGGTAGGTACGCCAACCTATGGTATTGACCTGGCAGGTTGTGTGCTGGATATCATTACATCAGGCTCAACGGCTTATGGTATATATCATTACAGCAACGAGGGCGTCACATCATGGTATGATTTTGCGAAAGGTATATTCGATCTTTCGGCAACCGAAGTAAAGGTATTGCCTATCCGTACCGACGAATACCCTACAAAAGCAACCCGCCCGGCTTATTCGGTAATGGATAAAAGTAAAATTAAGACAACATTTGGCATTGAAATACCGTATTGGCGGGATAGCCTGGCGATATGTATCGAAAGGCTTAAAATTGAATGACAGATTTATTGATTTAATGAATTATTGATTTGGTACAAGTGCTAAATAAATCAATAATTCAATAAATCTCTAAATCAGTAATTAAAAATATCAACATGAAAGGAATTATTCTTGCCGGCGGTTCAGGTACCCGTCTTTATCCAATAACAAAAGCTATCAGCAAGCAGTTAATGCCTATATATGATAAGCCGATGATCTATTATCCCTTATCTGTGCTGATGCTGGCCGGCATTAAAGATGTATTGATTATTACTACGCCGGAAGACCAGGATGGTTTCAAACGTTTATTGGGCGATGGCTCTGAATTAGGTTGTAACTTTGAGTTCGCTGTTCAGGAAAAACCAAACGGGCTGGCACAGGCATTTGTAATTGGCGAAAAATTTATTGGTGATGATAAAGCCGCCCTTGTTTTAGGCGACAATATTTTTTATGGCTCGGGTTTCAGTAAGCTGATACAAAGCTTTAATGACGTGGACGGTGCAGCTATTTTTGCCTACCCGGTGTCAGACCCGGAGCGATGTGGCGTAGTGGAATTTGATAAAGATCTTAAAGCAATATCTATTGAAGAAAAGCCGGTTGCCCCGAAATCGAATTTTGCGGTACCCGGATTGTACTTTTATGATAACAGCGTAGTTGAAATTGCTAAAAATATAGCACCATCGCCGCGCGGTGAATACGAGATAACCGACGTAAACAGAGAATACCTTAAGAAAGGTACCCTGCACGTTGGCGTAATGGACAGGGGCATGGCCTGGTTGGATACCGGCACCTTTGATTCGTTAAGCGATGCATCGGAGTTTGTAAGGGTAATAGAGAAACGCCAGGATACCAAGATTGGCTGTATTGAAGAAATAGCCTACCGCATGGGTTTCATCAACCATGATGAACTGATGGTACTTGCTGAAAAGTATATCAAGAGCGGTTACGGTATGTATCTTAAGAAACTACCAGTATTGTAGTAATACGTTTCGCCCGGTAATTTTTTTAGCGAAAAACCGGTATTTTGGGGTTAACATCTTTATTTATTAAATTATTGATAATCAATTAGTTGGTAGATAATACCTTGAAATTGTGTTAAGTTATGTTAACCATATAGTACGTTATATCAGGTTAATTTTACCTGTCGCTGTCCTTTAAATTCGCGAAATTTGTGTCTATTTGTTTATGGGTTACCCAAGTTTACAAGCCTGCATTGCCGATCTTGAAAAAAATGGCCGCTTAATACGCATCAGCGAAGAAGTTGACCCACACCTGCAAATGGCGGCGATACACCTGCGCGTGTTTGAGCACGAAGGCCCCGCTATATTATTCGAAAATGTTAAAGGCAGCAAATTCCCGGCGGTATCAAACCTGTTCGGTACGCTCGACCGTTCCAAATTCATTTTCAGGGATACGTTAGATAAAATAAAAACACTTGTCGACCTGAAGTCCGATCCCATTAAAGCCATAAAACACCCGTTTAAATATGCCAATGTAGGATTAACGGCTTTATCGGCCCTGCCTATGAAAACGGGTAGAAATTCGCCCATAAATTTTGGTCGTACACAAATACATGAATTACCACAAATAGTTAACTGGCCAAATGATGGCGGCCCCTTTGTTACCATGCCGCAGGTATATACCGAGGATGCCGACAAGCCCGGCATTATGAACGCCAACCTGGGCATGTACCGTATACAAATGGCCGGTAATGATTATGTTTTAGATAAAGAAATCGGCCTGCATTACCAATTGCATCGTGGTATTGGCGTACATCAAACCAAAGCTAACGCGAAAGGGCAGCCGTTAAAGGTTAGCATATTCGTAGGCGGCCCGCCATCGCACCCTGTTGCTGCGGTAATGCCATTGCCCGAGGGCTTATCAGAAATGACCTTTGCCGGAGCATTGGGTAACCGCCGCTTCCGATATTTTTATGATGCTGAAGGTTTCTGTATTTCGGCAGATGCTGATTTTGTAATTACCGGCACTGTGATGCCGCATGAAAATAAACCCGAAGGCCCTTTTGGCGATCATTTAGGTTATTACAGTTTGAAACATCCTTTCCCGCTGATGAAGGTTCATAACGTTTATCACCGCAAGGATGCGATATGGTCGTTTACAGTAGTCGGCCGCCCGCCTCAGGAGGATACAAGTTTCGGGGCATTGATACATGAGATAACGGGATCAGCAATACCCAAAGAAATACCCGGCTTGCACGCTGTAAATGCTGTTGATGCCGCAGGGGTGCATCCCTTATTATTCGCCATTGGCAGCGAACGCTATACGCCCTATATCAAAGAGCGTAAGCCACAGGAGATATTAACCATTGCCAACCACATTTTAGGTAAAAGCCAGCTGAGCCTGGCAAAATACCTGTTCATCGCTGCCAAAGAAGATGATCCGGCTTTGAGTGTTAACGACATCGGCGGGTTTTTGAAACATGTCCTACAGCGCATCGATCTTACGCGCGACCTGCATTTCTACACCAAAACCACCATTGATACACTTGATTACAGCGGCAGCGGATTAAACTCGGGCAGTAAAGTAGCCGTTACAGTAGCAGGCGATATAAAAAGGGAACTTTGGACAGAACTGCCAGCAAACTTTACTATGCCCCGTCCGTTTGATGTATTTAAAATGGTAATGCCCGGCGTGTTAGCGGTTGAGATACCCAAGAGCATTAACAGTAAAGATATAGGCGATTTGATAACTATTTTAGACGACCATTTTGCCGATACTGATTTGAATAGCCTACCCCTAATGGTGCTTTGCGACGATGCAGGGTTCGTCGCCCAAAATTTAGATAATTTTGTATGGGTAACGTTTACACGCAGCAATCCATCGCATGATATTTACGGGCTGCATAGCTTTACCGAGCATAAGCACTGGGGCTGCAAAGGCTCGCTGATAATAGACGCACGAATAAAACCGCACCACGCCCCGGTACTGGAAAAAGACCCTGCGGTAGAGAAGTTGGTTGACAAGATGGGCGAAAAGGGCGGAGCGCTGTATAACGTAATATAAGCCCCACCCAAACCCTCCCCGGTAGGGAGGGCTTAAAAGTTGTTATTTAAAAAGTCTCCCCTACCGGGGGAGATTTAGAGGGGGCTGTATGCCTGAAAAAGAAAAACTAAGAATTGACAAATACCTTTGGGCCATACGCGCGTTCAAAACCCGCACACTGGCTTCGGATGCCTGCAAGGCAGGCAGGGTTAAGCTGGATGGCAATAATATAAAACCATCGCACGAAGTTAAGATTGGCGAGATATACCAGGTGGCTAAGGGTGTTGAACGCAAGGTAATAAAAGTTACTGGCCTGCTCGAAAATCGTGTGGATGCCAAAACTGCTGTGTTTTTTTATGAGGATATTACCCCGGTGGAACAGACCCTGGCTTTCAAATCCATGTTCCAGGCGCCGATATTAAAACGCGACAGGGGTACCGGTCGCCCTACAAAAAAAGATCGTCGCGAGATCGACGACCTGAAGGACGACTTTTTTACAAATGAGGAGAATAAAGATTAATAGCGGATATTTACCGCACTATTATAGCGCATATGGCATCAACTGCTACTAGATTTAATCCGCAAAATATTAAAATAGCTATTATTGGCCTTGGGTATGTTGGCCTTCCGCTTGCTGCTGAATTTGCAAAAAAATATAGGGTGGCAGGGTTTGATACCGGTAAACGCCGCATAACAGAATTAAATAGAGGGCACGATCGCATACTTACAGTTGATGATGATGAATTGGCTAAAGTTATCGACTCCAAAGATGAAAATCACGGCTTAACATTTACGGATAATATTGCAGATACTGCCGATTGCAACTTTTACATTGTTACCGTACCCACACCCGTTGATAAAATTAATCGCCCCGATCTTTCACACCTTTACAAAGCCAGCGAAACCGTTGGCAAGGTTTTAAAGAAAGGTGATATTGTTATTTATGAATCCACCGTTTACCCCGGCGCTACCGAGGAAGAATGTGTGCCCATGTTGGAAAAAGCATCAGGATTAAAATTTAATGTTGATTTTTTCGCAGGATATTCGCCTGAGCGAATTAATCCCGGCGACAGGGAGCATACCTTAACGAAGGTGATGAAAATAACATCAGGCTCAACACCTGAAACTGCCGAAACGGTGGATCAATTGTATCGCTCAATCATCCCGGCAGGTACGCACAAGGCAACATCAATAAAAGTAGCCGAGGCGGCTAAAGTGATCGAAAATTCGCAACGCGATATCAACATAGCTTTTGTAAACGAGCTGGCCAAAATATTTAATCGTTTGGATATTGATACTGACGAAGTACTACAGGCCGCAGGCACCAAATGGAACTTCCAAAAATATAAACCCGGTTTGGTTGGCGGCCACTGTATTGGTATCGACCCTTATTACCTGGCCCGTAAAGCTCAGCAGGTAGGTTATCACCCCGAAATAATTTTAGCAGGCCGCCGGCTGAACGACGGTATGGGCGAATATGTGGCCCATGAAGTTGTACGACTGATGGTACGTAAAGACATTGTAGTGAAAGATGCCGATATATTGGTTTTAGGTATCGCCTTTAAGGAGAACTGCGCAGATGTACGCAACAGTAAAGTGGTTGATATTTTGAATACCCTGAAAGGCTACGATACCAAACTCACCATCTACGATCCCCGTGCCGAACCCGCGGATGTTAAGCATGAATATGGCTGGGATTCGGTTAAAGCATTACAGCCCGGTAAATGTTATGATGCCGTGATCATCGCGGTAGCACACGATGAATTCAAAATACTCGACATTGCGAAGCTATGTAAGCAGAATAAAGTTATTTATGATGTAAAAGGTCTGCTTCCTAAAGATGCAGTTGACGGAAGATTATAACATAATTTGCCGTCAATTGCTGTAAACATCTTTAAACAAAAAAAGCTGAAAGTCATGCACTATGCATCAACTTTCAGCTTTTTACTTTCTGCTTTAAACTTTTCTCAGACTATTTGCTCGCGCCGTCTTTAGCGTAAGCATCGTTAAGCCTTTTTACCACATCAGCGGTAACATCAAGGCTTGCATCGCCGTAAAGCATTGAGGTGTTATTTTTTGAATAGGTTAAAACCATTTTGTAGCCTTTTTCTTTGGCGTATGATTTTACAAATTCCGAGATCTTATCATACAATTTACCCATTTCAACGCTTTGCTCGTTCTGTATTTCGGCAGAAGCATTTTGCTGATACGATTGTAATTGCTGTTGCTCGCGTTGCAGGCGTTGCTCAGTAGTCTGGCGCTGGTCGGCAGGCAAAGTGCTGGCATTTTTTTGGTATTCAGCTACCTCGCGTTGAAAAGCCTGGCCTTTTGATTGCAGGTCGCTTTTTGCGGCATCGCTTTTTGTGGTAAGGCGTTTGTCCATATCCTTAACATAAGCGTAGTTTTTTGATAAGCTATCAGAGTTAATAAATACTATCTGGTTTTTGCTATCGGCTGACGCGGCAGCCGGAGCAGTAGCAGCAGGTGTTGTTGCGCCTTGTTTGCAGGCAGTTATACTTCCGGCAATTAAAATGGCCAGTGTAAGCTTTGTAAAAATGGGTGCTTTGTTCATTATGCAATTTCTTCTGTTAAGTAATGGTTTTACAGGTGTTTATGTGCCCGTTATACCTTTTAATTTTTTAAATAAAAGTTTACAAAGATAAACTTTCGGGGCAAGTTTCCTAAGTATTTTAAAATGGTGTTTATAACCGGTCATTTTTATCCACAAATGACTCAAATGCGGCCTGAAATGCGTATTTTTGTTTGTTAAACTCCTTACTGGAGAAGGTTATTCTTTTAATCAATTATGAGCGAAAAAAATCAGGACAAATCAAATTATTCAGCAGATAATATACAGGTTTTAGAAGGATTGGAAGCGGTTAGAAAACGCCCGTCCATGTACATAGGCGATACCGGCGTAAAAGGCCTGCATCACCTGGTTTATGAAGTGGTTGATAACTCGATAGATGAGGCGCTTGCCGGTCATTGTGATACCATCCACGTAGTAATACAAAAAGATAATTCCATCTCTGTTTCCGACAACGGCCGCGGTATCCCGACAGGCATCACCACAAAAGAAAAAGTTTCGGCACTGCAAATTGTAATGACGGTATTGCACGCCGGCGGTAAATTTGATAAAGATACTTACAAGGTGTCGGGTGGTTTGCACGGTGTGGGTGTAAGTTGCGTAAACGCGCTATCAACCCATTTAACCGCTTTGGTTTACCGTGAAGGTAAAATATGGACACAGGAATATGAAAAAGGCAAGCCATTATATGATGTAAAAACCATTGGCGAAACCGATAAAAGAGGCACAACGGTAATTTTCCATCCCGACCCGGAAATATTTACCCTGACCACCGAATATAAATACGACACATTAGCCGCCCGCTTACGCGAACTGGCATATTTAAATAAAGGCATCCGTCTTACTTTAAAAGATGAGCGCGAAGCCAATGATGACGGCACTTACCCAACTGAAGAATTCTTTTCAATAGGCGGCTTAAGCGAGTTTGTTAAATATCTTGATGGTACACGCCCACCGATAATACCTGAACCAATTTATGTTGACGGTATAAAACAAGGCATACCTGTTGAATTGGCTTTGCAATACAACGATACTTATTCGGAGAATGTATTCTCGTATGTAAACAACATCAATACCATTGAAGGCGGTACGCACGTTGCCGGTTTCCGCAGGGGGTTGACACGTACGCTGAAGGCTTATGCTGATAAATCGGGCTTGTTGAAGAACATGAAGATAGAAATTACCGGTGACGACTTCAGGGAAGGGTTAACCGCTGTAATTTCGGTAAAAGTACAGGAACCGCAGTTTGAAGGGCAAACCAAAACCAAGTTGGGTAACAACGAGGTAATGGGCGCCGTGGATATGGCAGTAGGGGAAATTTTAGGTAATTACCTTGAAGAACACCCGAAAGAAGCCAAAATGATAGTGAACAAGGTAATACTTGCCGCTACAGCCCGCGCGGCTGCCCGTAAGGCCCGCGAAATGGTGCAGCGTAAAAGTGTTATGGGTGGTTCGGGATTGCCCGGAAAGCTGGCCGATTGCGCTAATAGCGATCCTGCAGTTTGCGAGATATACCTTGTCGAAGGGGACTCGGCGGGTGGTACTGCCAAACAGGGCCGTAACCGCGATTACCAGGCCATTCTTCCGCTACGTGGTAAGATACTGAACGTAGAGAAGGCGATGGAGCACAAGATCTACGAGAACGAGGAAATAAAGAATATGTTTACCGCTCTTGGCGTAAGTATAGGTACCCCCGAAGATGATAAAGGCCTAAACTTTGCAAAACTGCGTTATCACAAAATTGTGATCATGACGGATGCTGACGTGGATGGTTCGCACATTACTACCTTGATCCTTACTTTCTTCTTCCGTTATATGAAGGAACTGGTTGAGAACGGATATGTTTACATTGCATCGCCGCCATTGTACATGGTTAAAAAAGGTAAGGAATTTGAATATTGCTGGACCGATGAGCAACGCGATGCCGCTATACAACGCTTAAAAGGCGCAGGTAAAGAGGATAGCGTAAACGTACAGCGTTACAAAGGTTTGGGTGAAATGAACGCCGAACAATTATGGGATACTACCATGAACCCATCAACCCGTACCCTTAAACGCGCCAGTATTGAAAACGCCGCCGAGTGCGACCATACCTTCAGCATGCTGATGGGTGATGAAGTAGCCCCGCGCCGCGAGTTTATTGAAAAGAACGCTAAGTACGCTAAGATAGACGTGTAGCCCTAACGGGAACTAAATATTAAAGCCCTGCTGCAAAGCGGGGCTTTTTTGTGGCCTGTATTTACCATATTTTTAGATATATTTAGGTCGGATGAAACCTTGTTACAATATGAAAAAAACACTACCCCTAATTATCCTGTTCATTGGTATAAACTGTTCTTTAAAAGCGCAGGATTTTGTAAAATATCACGGCGACGACGAAAAAGCACTCATAAATTCGGCACAAACACCTGATGAGCTGATAAAACTGGCCTTCGCATCTGAACTTAACGGCGAGGAATACCAGGTACTTTATGGAAAATTTATACAGGATGTTAAACAATTGAACCTTGAAAGCGAAGCGGGTGATAAGTCGGAAAAACACATAAAGAAGATATACCAGCTGGTGCATGACCGCTTCCTGAAAACCTATAACCGACAGGCGCATTTTGGTGATTTTGAAGTTAATGGTGAATATCAATACCTAAGTGCAACCATATTGTATGCCTATATTCTCGAAACGTTAAAAATACCATATCAAATAACACAACTGCCGTCGCATACCTATGTGATTGCTAATCCCGGAACGGATAATATAAAGTTTGAAACTGTAGAGTCGGAGAAACCCTTTTATTTGTTTGATGACCAGGGTAAGCAAAAAAATGTAACAGAACTTATAAAAACAAACTATATCGATCAGTCATATGCTATAAGGGTTGGTGTAGAACGTGCCTTTGATGATTTCTTTTACGCTAAACCCGATATCACTTTAAAGGAAGCAGTGGGCCTGTTATATTTTAACAAGGCATTGTTTGAATTGCAGATTAGTGCTGATGAGGCTTATTCAGATATTTGTAAATCGGATATACTTTTTCCCGACAAGAAAAACGAATATTTTAAAATGGAAATGATGGTTGATATGGTTGGCAACTTTAAGTATGATGAGCTTAAAGATTGGAAAGGGCTAACCATGCTTGTTAACAGCAAAGGTGCAAATGATGAAACAAAAAAATATATTCAGGGTAAATTTGAAGATTTTTTAAATAATAAGTTGATAAACGCGGGGCAAAAAGACAAAGTTAACGAGGTATATAATTACCTGCATGCTAATATTGCCGATACCGCTGTGAAGAAGCATATTTCAGAAGATTATTTTTTTCAAAATGCCCAGTATTATTATCTCACCAGTGATTACGCACAGGCATTAACCAATTTGGAAACAGCGTACGCTATCAATCCCAATAATCCGCTGATCATATCAAATTTAGAAAAATCCAGAGATTCTACAAACTCTTCAGCAAAGAAGGAGATATGATTCTCTGGAATCATTTGTTTAATTGATATTGGCAGAAGCCAATCTTGGTTTTTGTAAGAACTGAGGTAGGTTATTTTATCCT
>CAIWRU010000117.1 GCA_903915155.1 uncultured Mucilaginibacter sp. | reverse complement strand
ACCTCTACCATTTTTTAAATTTTATTTTAGAGTTTTATTTTTTACTTAATTATTATGCTGCAGTATGTGCAAATTCTTTTTTCAGTTTTGCCAGGCTGCTGCTTATGCTGGTATCAACCTGCTTATCGCCAACCGTTAATATAAAGCCACCTATTAATGCAGGGTCAACCTTAGCTGTAAGTTTTACAGTGCCTTTTGTTAAGGCTTCAATCTCAGCAATAATGGTTTTTTTGTTGGCTGCCGATAGTTCGGTTGCCGATACCACGGTAGCGTTGGTGATGTTTTTTACAACATCGTACTGGTTAACAAATTCAAGCGCGGCAGGGTATAATATCTCGGCGCGGCTCTTATTCACCATCAGGTTAAAAAACAGGATAGTCACCTTGCTTACCTTGTCCGAAAATATACCGTCCAATATTTTTATCTTCTTGTCGTGGTATATAATTGGGTTAGCCAAAACCGCGTTTAATTGCGGGTTAGCCTTAATGGTATGTATAAAAAGCTCCATATCCTTGTGCACAGGCTCCAAAGCCTTTTGCTCTGTTGCAAGGTCGATCAGTGCTTTTGCGTACCGTATTGCTACCGTTATTTCTGACATAGTTTTTTTGAGTTGAAAGTTGAATGTTTAAAGTTGAAAGTGAGCTCCAAAACTTTTAACTTTCTACTTTATACTTTTAACTTCCTATAATTTCACTTCTTTTAATAATTCAGCAACCAATGCATCTTGTTTGCCGGCATCTTCAAATTGTTTGCGTAAAACCTTTTCAGCAATCTCTAATGATAAAGATGCCACCTGGTTTTTCACATCGGCCATGGCAATAGCTTTCTGGCTGTTTATTTCAATGCGTGCTTTTTCAATCATTTTCGAGCCTTCCGCATTTGCAGCTTCTTTGGCATCGTTAATGATCTGCTCTTTTACCTTACGGGCTTCAGATAAGATCGAATCGCGTTCGGAACGAGCCTGTTTCAGCAGATTTTCGTTCTCGCTGGTCATACGGGCCATTTCTTCTTTCATAGCCTCTGCTTTAAGCAAAGCGCTTTCTATCGAGTTCTCACGCTCATGAACAGCTGCTAAGATTGGTTTCCAGGCAAATTTGCCCAGTATAAACAGCAGGATTACAAAACAAATGGTGGTCCAAAATACCAGGCCAATATCGGGAGTAACTAATTCCATATTATAAGTATATTTCTATTTTACTAATTAAATGCAAGCATTAAAAAACAAGCCCGGAGCCAACCGCTCCGGGTTGTTCTTTTTTTAGTTTGCGCCAAGCATGGCAACAACCACCGCGAACAAGGCAACACCTTCTACAAGGGCCGCAGCGATGATCATGTTTGTTTGGATCTTGCCAACTGCTTCAGGTTGGCGGGCAATAGCCTCAACAGCTTTACCACCAATTTGGCCAATACCGATACCGGCACCAACCGCAGCTAAACCTGCGCCAATTGGCCCGATGCTACCGTGCATTGCTAACGCTGAAGCCTGAGCTACAACCATTCCAATCATTCCAGTCATTGTGTGTTAAATTTAAACGTGTATATATTAGATAATTAATTACAAAACTTCTTGTTCGTGGTGATGCTCCTGTATCGCCATACCGATAAACAATGCCGACAGCAGCGTAAATATATACGCCTGAAGGAAAGCAACCAGTAATTCAATACAATCCATAAACACTACAAACACAATTGATACCGGCGAAATCCACAGTGTACCAAATATAAATATGAGCGATATTAAGCTTAATATTACAATGTGGCCGGCAGTAATGTTAGCAAACAAACGTATCATTAAAGCTATAGGCTTTGAAAATATAGAAACTATTTCCACCGGTATCATGATAGGGAATAACCACCATGGATCAGGCAGGAATATGTGTTTCCAGTAATGTTTGTTACCATTAAGGTTAACCACAAATAATATAATAACCGATAATACCAGCGTTACCGCGATGTTACCTGTTAAGTTAAAGCCTCCCGGGAAGAAAGGTACCATCCCGAAAAGGTTATTTATTAATATAAAAAAGAATATAGTAAGCAGCAGCGGCATAAACCGTGCATATTTTATACCTAAGTTTGGTAAAGCAATATCATCGCGTACAAATAATATAAGCGGCTCCATAAATGACTGTAAGCCTTTTGGTGCTTTGCCTGCACGTTTTTTGTAGGCCGATGAAACACTCAGGAACACTATCAACAAAAGCGTCATGGTTATGAACATGCTGATAACGTTGCGGGTGATAGAAAAATCGTACACTTTAGCCGATTCATCAACTTTACCTGCCACGTCAACTGCTTTTATATGTTTTTCTTCAAGCTTGTAGCTGTAATAGGTGCCTTTATATACCGTGCCTTCGGGCATTAAATTGGCCGATGAAAACACCTCCAATCCTTTATCGGTATAAAGTATTACCGGCAGGGGGATATTTTTTTCTGCAACCAGCGGAAACACAAATGGCCACGAGTGTGAATCGCCAATGTGTTCCATAATTACCGGTGTAGGGTCGAATGGTTTTTTAGCAGTTTCGTTTTGTGCCGATGATATGCCCGGAAGAGCAAGCAAAGCCACAAAAAATGCGCAAATGAATGAAAGTTTAAAAAGTTTTAAGTTCAAAATCGAGCTATTGATCATCTAAATGAAGTTTTCTACCTTAAATTTTTGTGCCGCAAGTTACGTAACAGAACATAAATTTCAAAGCCTGTATTTAATAAATAAATATAAAAGAAATCGACCCCGAAAATCAGCTTATTTACCTTATTATTTGCCAAAAAAACAAATATAAATATCAAACAACCTAATATTTTTACAGTGGTACCCGCCAGGAATGCCTGGGCAAAGTATTCGGCGTTTTTTTGATACACTACCATCATCAGCATTAAAACCAAAAAGGTTAATACCGACATAAAGATGAATATCGTCCAAAAGCCTGTATCAAGCAGATTACCGTTACCGCTATATTGCAATATCACCGGGGGGACGGCGATTATTAGTGTAAACAATAAAAAAAATGCAATAATAGGGCCTATCTTCATTTGTGATAATTTAGGGCAAAAGTATTAAAATTATTTATTGCGACGCTTAAACATCGGCTGATTAAAATATCAACATATAGTAATAAAAGCCCTCTCAATTTTTTACAGCCCTTATAATTATAAATAGAGCAATAAATACGCCTACCAGCGAAAGCGCGGCGGTGGCCCATTGTGTGGTATGATGATAGGCTTGGTCTATCTTATAACCGCCATAAGTAAAACCGCCGATAATAACTATCATTTGGAAGCCCATGGCACTGTATTTTGCATAACCGCCCATAGGGCTGCCGCCATCATTTGGTTCTTTTTCAGCCATCTGCAAATTTATTAATCCTATTCCATACTATTTAGTATTTTAGCAAAGCTTTTATAAATACTAATTAATTTGAGGATATTTTCTATCACTTCTGCTCCTAAAAGGATATATATACTATTGTGTTTGTTGTTGCTGATCATTGGCTGCTCACTTGAAAAAAAGAGCAACTTTAACCGCCATATGCAGGATTTGACGGCGCATTACAATATCCTTTTCAATGCGAACCAGGTATTACAGCAAAAGCAGGACGATTACGCCCTCAATTTTATCGATTCGTACAACGAGATATTAAACGTTTACCAGGATACAACAGCTAAATCAGCCACACTTGATAAGGACCTGCAAACAGCGGTTGACAAAGCCAATAAGATAATTGCTATAAAAGAACAGAGCCATTATTTGGGCGATGCTTACCTGGTATTGGGCAAGGCGAATTTTTTAGGTGGCGAATATTTTAATGCCAATGAGTACTTTACTTATGTGCTGCAAACTTTCCCCACGCAAAAAAATATAGTGGTGCAGGCCAGGGTTTGGAAGGCGCGTACCCTTATGTATTTAAACAAGCTGCCGCTGGCAAAGCTGCAACTGGATACAGTGATGGCCGACATCAATCCAAAGAAAACTAACCCCGCTGATATTTATGCTACTAAACTGCAATATGATATTGATGTGCAGGATTACGCCGATGGCGAGGACATGGCAAAGCTGGCTATACAATACTGTAAAAATAAAAGCCTGCGCCTGCGGTGGACGTTTGTTTTAGCACAGATTGAGGAGCTTAACCAAAAGAATAACGACGCCTACGCCAATTATGTTAAAATAGCCAAAAGCAATGCCGCGTTCGAGATGGCTTTTAATGCCGACCTTAACCGTATACGTATTGAAGACGCGCAAAACGGTGTAAAGCTTAGCAGGATTGATAAACTGAAGAGCCTGCTAAAGAACCCTAATAACAAGGAATTTGAAGACCAGATATATTACCAGGTAGCGCAGCTTTACTTTGCTGGTAAGGATGTTGACAATGCCTTAAAGAATTATAAGCTATCGGTTGCTACCAGTGTTAAGAATCAAAATCAAAAAGGATTGTCGTACCTGCGTATTGCCGACATCAACTTTAACGTAAAAGCCAACTACATAACTGCTAAAAAATATTACGATAGCACATTAATGACGCTAACGCCCAATTATCCGGGTTATTCCATCATTCAAAAGAAAACAAACAACCTGCAATTGCTTACCGACAGGCTGCTGATCATATCGCGCGAGGATACCCTGCAAATGCTGGCAAAGCTTGACGAGAAAACCCGTGACGCCCTTATTGATACGATGGTTAATCAGCAGATATTGCAGCAGGCGGCACAAGCGAACGCGGTAAGGGTACGTAAATCAAGCGGTAATATCAACTCGCCGGGTAACGTGATCAATACCGGGGGCAACAGCACGTTTTATTTTTATAATTCGCAGGCCGTGAGCCAGGGATATAATGATTTTAAAAGGCTATGGGGCACCCGTAAGCTCGATGACGACTGGCGCCGGAGCAGCCGCACGGGTACAACAACAGCACAAAATGTTGCTAATGTTGGCGGCGGTACCGACCCCACTGCCGCTGGCGACCCCACCGCCAAAGCAGTACAAGCGGTTACCGCCGGGCGTTATCGCCAGCAAATTGTGCAAAATCTGCCGTTAACGCCTGCACTTTTAGACCAATCAAACCTGCGTATATATAACGCATATTTTGATATAGCTAATTTTTACCGCGATATTTTGGACGACAAAAGGGGGGCGATAGACGCTTTTGAAACCATATTGCGCCGTTTTCCTGATAATCCGAACCTGCCTGCCATTTATTATAGCCTGTATCGTTTGTATACCGAACTTAATGACCCCAGGGCCGAAGGATATAAAAACAAGTTGCTGAAGAATTACCCTGAAACTGCTTTTGCAAAGATCATACTCGACCCGGACTATAGCAAAAAATTGGGCGATAAGGACGCTGAATTCAAAAATTCATATAACAAGGTGTTCGAATTGTACGACAAAAAGAAATACACTGATGCGGTTGCCAGTGCCGACCTGGTTATTAAACAATACCCTGATAGTAAATACCTGGCGCAGTTATATTACCTGCGCGCTATAGCCGCCGGGCACAATGAGCCTGTTGCCGCATTTAAGAAGGACCTGGAGCAAATTGCTAAAAATTACCCGAACGACAGGCTGATAATACCGTTGATAACCGAGCATATTAATTATATAAATTCCAATCTGGTTGATATGTCGGCAAGGCATAATGCATTGCTGGCAACTGATACCAGCGAAGTGCCATTTACACCACCGGTTGAAAATAAAAAGGAAACTGAATTCCGCTACGCCGGACGCGAAATGAAATTTGCTACCGTAGCTGATATACGCAAGCCTGAGCCGAAGGCTGGAACGGTAGTAACGAAGACAGATTCGGCTAAAGTGGTTGCCGTTGCTCCGCCAGCGGTTAATGCAGCGGCAAAGCCTGCTGTTGATCCGCTGCTTAGTAATGCTGCGCCGGTTAAAAAGCCGGTGGTATCAAGCATTTTCTCGATGAAGGATAGCACCAACTATTATTTTGTAATAAATATTTACAAAGACAATACTAATCTGGCGCCTTCGCGTTTTGGTATAGGGCAGTTTAATCGCACTAACTTAAACGACCCAAATGTAAAACATCAATTAATGGATGTTGGTAACGATAACCGTCTTATATTTGTGGGCCGGTTTTACAATTTGGCTTCGGTTAAGGCGTATGCAAGAGCCATAATTCCGCTTATGCCCGAAATTATGACCTTACCAAAGGATAGATATACTTTTTTTATAATAACTAGCCAAAACCTGGATAAATTAAAAAACAAAAAACTATTGGATAGTTATATCGATTTCTACCAGAACAACTACTAACATGCAAAAAAAGGAAGTTAAACTTTCGCAACAGGAAATAAAGCAATACAACTGGCGGGTATGGAAACTGGCTATAAGCTGTATTGTGTTTTTCATTTTATTAATAACATTTACCGCGTTCGGTTTATTTGGTTCGTTACCACCATTTCGTGACCTGGAGAACCCAAAAAGCAACCAGGCATCGGAGATCATATCATCAGATAAACAGATACTGGGTACTTACTATGTGCAGAACCGTTCGAGTGTAACCTACAAGCAACTATCGCCTTATATAGTGAACGCCCTTGTAGCAACCGAGGATAACCGTTTTTATAACCATTCGGGTATTGATTTTCAACGTTCCATCAGTATAATTTTTTATAACCTGATTGGTAGCCACCAAGGCGGCAGTACTATTACACAGCAGCTGGCAAAAAACATGTTCAATGGCGGGGGCAGCCATAATCCTTTTGTCCGCATCACCCAAAAGCTTAAAGAGCTTATCATCTCTGTTCAGTTGGAGCGCCACTATACCAAACAGGAGATATTGACCATGTATTTGAACACGGTTGATTTCGGTGCTTATAATACTTACGGTATTAAATCGGCCGCGCGTACCTATTTTAATACAACCCCCGATAAGCTTAATGCTGACCAGGCCGCATTGCTGGTAGGTATGCTTAACGCTCCGGGTTTATATTCGCCCATAAGGCACCCAAAAGCAGCTGTAAGCCGCCGCAACCTGGTGTTGGAGCGTATGCAAACAGAAGGCTATTTGACGAGTGGGCAGGTTGATGAATTGAAAGAACAACCATTGAACCTTGACTTTCAGCGTATAGACCATAACGAGGGCCTTGCACAATATTTTAGGGCGGTACTTAAAAAACAGGTACAAAAAATATTGGTTGATAAAAACATTGCCAAACCCGACGGAACCCCATATGATCTCGACCGCGACGGCCTTAGGATATATACCACAATAGATGCTACCATGCAGGGTTATGCAGAAGAATCGCAGCGGGAGTATATGCGCAAGCTGCAGGCACAGTTTAATGATCATTGGCGCGGGCACAGCCTTTGGCGCGAGATACGCAACTATAAGCTGTTGCTTGATGAAGGCATGCACCGCAGCGACAGGTATAAAGAGTTGAAATCGGAAGGAAAGTCTGATGACGAAATAAAAGAAAACTTTAATACGCCCGATACTGTGAACCTGTTCACCTGGCGCGGGGACATTGATACGGTGATGAAGCCTATTGATTCCATTGTGTATTGTAAACTGCTGCTGCGTAACTCGCTGATGAGCATGGACCCAACGACCGGTGAGATAAAGGCATGGGTAGGTGGAATCAACTTTGAACATTTTCAGTATGACCAGGTAATGGATGGCGCAAGGCAGGTAGGTTCTACCGCTAAGCCATTTACTTATGCAGTTGCTATTGATAACGGCTTTTCGCCGTGTATGGAAGTTAACAATGTGCCCGATACCATACGTTACCCCGGCAGTCCGCCGTGGTGCCCGCGTTCGGGCCGTACGGAAACCATACCCGGTATGTTGACATTGCGTGAGGCTTTGGCCCATTCGCAAAACTGGATAACCGCCCACGTGATGAAGCTGGTTACCCCGGTGCCTGTTGTTGAACTGATCAAAAAAATGGGTGTTACCAGTGATGTGCCGCCTTATCCATCGATATGCCTGGGTAGTTTTGATGCCTCGGTTTATGATATGACGGGGGCCTACTGCGTTTTTGCCAATCATGGTGTATGGACACAGCCAACATTTTTGCTGCGGATTGAGGATAGGAACGGTAATGTGCTGTACACCAATCATACCCAGGTAAAACAAGCCATGAACGAACAAACAGCCTACGTAATGACGGATATGATGAAAGCCGTTATTAAAGATGGTACAGGCGCTCGGATGGGTTTTACTTATCACCTTTATAACCCTATAGCCGGCAAAACAGGTACACCGAATGATAACTCTGACGGTTGGTTTGTGGGCATGACCCCACAATTGGTAACCGGCGTATGGACAGGTTGCGAGGACAGGGATGTACACTTCCGCACAGAAAGGCTGGGCGAGGGTGCCAACACCGCATTACCTATATTCGCGCTTTACATGCAAAAGGTATATGCCAATCCCGCTTTGGGCATTAAAAAGAATGTGGATTTCGACCCGCCAAAAGGAGGTGTGAGCATTACCCTCGATTGTAACCAATACAATCAACAAGCCAAGGGAACGAATGAGGTGGATAAGAAGCTCGAATTCTGATCCCTGTATTTGAATTCCTATATTCTTAATATCGAACATCGAATATCGAACGCCGAATAACGAAATAAGAACTTCAGCATTCAGTGTTCGATATTCGGTGTTCGATATTTCTTAATTTTGTATAATCAATGAGCAATTTCGATTATAGAGCTGCCCTTAAAAACGTTCCTCATAAACCGGGGATATACCAATTCTGGGATAAGGAGAAGGAGCTCATATATATAGGTAAGGCCAAGGATTTGCGCAACCGGGTAACTTCATACTTTAACAACCCGAATGTTAATGGTAAAACCAGGGTGCTGGTATCGAAAATAAACAACATTACTTTTACCATTGTTGATACCGAGGTTGATGCCTGGCTTTTGGAGAATAGCCTGATAAAGAAGCACCAGCCGCGTTATAATGTAATGCTAAAGGATGATAAAACTTATCCCTGGATCATTATTAAAAACGAAAATTACCCACGCATATTCTGGACGCGCCGCATTATACGCGATGGCTCGAAATACCTGGGGCCTTATGCATCGGTAAGTATGATGCACAATATCCTCGACCTGATAAAGGAAACTTATCCGCTACGCACCTGCAACCTGGCGCTTACCCGGCAAAACATTGAGAAGGGTAAATTTAAAGTATGCCTTGAATATCAATTGGGCAACTGCAAAGGGCCCTGCCAGGATTTCCAAACCGAGGCGGATTATGATCACAACATTGGTGAAATAACCGATGTGCTGAACGGAAAGATAGGAGGGGTGCTGCGCGACCTTAAAAAGGATATGGACGGGGCAGTAACTGAAATGAATTACGAGCTGGCCCATCGCCTAAAACGCAAATTTGAGCTGCTGGAGAATTACCAAAGCAAGTCGACTGTGGTAAACTCGTCGATTACTGATATCGATGTGTTTAGTATTGCATCCGAAGAAAAGTATGCCTTTGTTAACTTTCTGAAGATAATGAACGGCACTATCATCCAAACGCAAACCATCGAGCTTAAAAAGCGCCTTGATGAAACCGACGAGGAACTGTTAACATTGGCTATATCCGAGTTCAGGAGCCGTTATAATAGCCACTCGAAGGAAGTTATAGTGCCCTTTAAGATAGACGTGGAGGACAGTTCGACCATAAAGTTTACCGTGCCGAAACTGGGCGAAAAAAAGAAGCTGCTCGATCTGTCGCAAAAGAACGTGCTGTTCTTTAAAAAGGAAAAGATAGACCAGTATGAAAAGCTAAACCCCGATATCCGCACCGACCGTTTGCTAACCCAAATGATGAAGGACCTGCGCATGAATCAATTGCCCAGGCATATCGAATGTTTTGATAACTCTAACTTCCAGGGCAAGTACCCGGTATCGGCAATAGTGGTATTTAGGGACGGTAAGCCATCGAAAAAGGATTACCGGCACTTTAATGTGAAAACGGTTGTCGGCCCCGATGATTTTGCCACTATGGAGGAAGCGGTACACCGCCGTTACCGCCGGATGTTGGATGAAGGCGGCGAGTTGCCACAGCTTATTATTATTGATGGCGGCAAGGGGCAATTGTCATCGGCCATGAAAAGTTTGAAGCTGTTGGGTATTGACAAACAGGTAACCGTTATAGGCATTGCGAAACGGTTGGAAGAACTTTTTTATCCCGGCGACCAATATCCGCTATACCTTGATAAACGCTCGGAGACATTAAAGGTGATACAGCAACTGCGCGATGAAGCGCACCGTTTTGGCATTACCTTCCACCGCAAGAAGCGCGATAAGGGTACGCTTGTAACCGAGCTTGATCTTATTGATGGTATTGGCAAAACAACATCGGGGAAGCTGTTAAAGTACTTTAAATCTGTCAAAAAAATACGAGAGGCTACGGAAGAGGAGTTGCTTGAGATAGTTAATACCAAGCAGGCGAAGGCGATTATTGAATATTTTAAGCAAAGCCAAAACTTAAAAAACGCGTAAAAGCAAAAAGCTCAAATTTAAATCTGAGCTTTTTGCTTTT
>CAIWRU010000116.1 GCA_903915155.1 uncultured Mucilaginibacter sp. | reverse complement strand
TAGTTGTTTAGCGTTATTAAACTTACGGCAAACGGCTTTAACGCTACCGAATCGGCGTTAACCATATTGTCAAAAGCCGGTCTATCACTACAAGTTTCATCAAGTACGCTCATCTTGGCACCTTTAAATGTGGCAGGTAATTTCAATATTACCGTTTTATTCCTTTTATTAATGATCAATACTTTTTTAGTGGCATTATTCACAAAGCCTTGCGCCTCGAAATCGCCATCACCGTCACCATCAACTGATGTAGTCACCATGGTATCGCCGGAGTGGATATTGTCTTTAATCAGTTTAAGTACCCAATAACGCGCGTTTGGTTTATTGTTCACATAATTTATCATGCTCACATCGGGGTATTGGCTTGGAAAGCCAACCAATTGCGATTCGCCTATAACATCAATGCCCTGCCTGCTTAACCCAATAAAAAAGTAAGTATACACAGCAGCCGAAAGGTTCCAGTAAACCGGCGTAATGGGCTGATCGCGCATTTTGTTGCTAACAAAGGTGCCCAACTCGTCAATTGTTGTTTTTGTATTGGGCGATAAGCGCTTGCGTATGCTCTCCACAAAACTTACGGTGTTTAAAAAGTTATCGGCCTTATCAAACAAGGTATATTCATAAGCATCAAAGGTTTGTTTGTTGTTAGCGTTTGAATAGCAATGGTACGATATAAAATCAAGCGGAATGCCCGGTTTGTGATTTGCCGGGTTCAGAAAGTATTCAAACCATTCGGGGTGTTCAAAGGCAAGCGCCATACCCACAAACTTCATTTTAGGGAATTCTTTATGGAGCGCTGTTACCACCGCGTCGTAAACTTTAGTATAAGCTTGTGGTGTAAAATTGTGTTCAAACTCAGGCTCATTTAGTATTTCCCAGTAAGGTATGTCATAATGATAGCCCGATTTATGATATGCACCCAATTCATCTGTAAAACCGCCTTTGGTGTACCAGCTAAGCAGCCTTACATAATAACCGGTCAGTTCCTTCAAAGTGGTATCCCTGAATGCTGTTCCGCCGCCATAGCTCCAGGCAACTTCATTCGGTTCGGCAGGATACGATACTAGGTAATCGGTTTTAAACATCCACTGCGGTATGGTACTGAAATTCATGATAACACAATGGCCTTTTGTAGCTTCCAAGAAATCAATGGTCATAGGGTCTATCAAACTAAAATCCCACGATGTTTTGGTAGCCGTAGGCGCATCCAGTTCGGCAACTGCCAGTTTAGGGTAGGGGAACCAGGGCACATAGCGTACGTAATCGGCACCCAGATTTTTTAACGCGCCGAACGAGCCACCGTGCATACTGCCACTTTTACGCAGCATAGGGTTGCCCACCACTTGCAGGGTAGGTGTTGATTTTGATATTCCCGTGCTTACATCCCATTGTACTTTAAGTTGCGGGGTTTGTGCGTTGCAAAGGCATGCGGCAAAACTAAACAGTAGTATTGTAAGGCTCTTTCTCATGGTATTCATATTAGGTTTATATAAATATGGTATTGTTTGGTTATTCTATTTATCAGCATACCTGTATGGTTTGCACCCCAAGTAATTGCCCAAGTTTAATAATTTTCGAGACAATATGCCCTGTTCCTATGGCGCAATGGTGTGCCGGGCCGTGCGAATTCCACTGTTCAACAAATGTCCGTATGACAATGCTAAAGCCGTAACTGCTGTTGGTATTGCCGATCTCCGATATCGGCCCTGAAATACTTTCCGCTTCGGCTACTAAAAACAGTAGCTTCCCGTCAACCGTTTCAACTATCGAAAGCAAAGTTACCGCCCCTTGTTTACCGCTCATTTCCACCAAAAGCCCGTTACAAACCTTGCCATGATACACCTGCAATAGCCGGACTTTTATCTTCCCTTCGGCTACAGCAGGGTGACAGGACCCGTCATGCCCCATCAGCACCACGTCGTCGTTAAAATCCATCGCGTAATATTCGGTGAATGATCCGCCAACGCCAAAAATGTCCATTATCTTCATGGCCCGCACGTTTTTTATCTCGTATTCCTGGCAACAGGTACGCCATTCGAAGTTAATAGCGAATTACCCAATATTACCGAACTCATAGTGTCCTCGTTTAGCGGATCGCCTGTACCTTTGCTCCCGGCCTCAAATGCTTTTTCAGGGGTATCTATAAGGCCCAGGTTTACAACCCCGGCGCCAAAGCCGCTTATTTTATCCGCCACTATATCCACATAATCGCTTAGGCGTTGCTCCAAGCCTTCAAATTGTTGCCAATAAGCCTGGAGGCCAATGCCAAACAAACCAATTTTAAGGGCAGGTTTTATATGTTTATCAGGTGTCATGGTTATTATTCAGGATTTAATTGATTTTTATTTGTTTAAATGACACTTATGATTTATCAGCGCTTATGTTTCTGAAATACAATTATCAATTTTAATTTAATATATAGCTTGTAATAAACTATCGGGATTTGGTATGAAATTCAGGAACGACTGGAACTTGGCATAGTAGTTTTTCATATTCAACTGGTAGTAGAATGCACCCCTTCTTGAACTTGTTTTATCCTTTTCGGTAAGCTTTATCATTAGGCCTGTGGCCAATATACGTTTGCTGAAATTACGTTTGTCAATAGTTGTATTGTACACGCTTTCATATAACATTTGCAACTGTGGCAGGGTGAATTTACCAGGCAAAAGCTCGAATAAAATAGGATGAATGGCGGCTTTATAACGTATCCTTTTTTTAGCGGTCTCAACCATTTCCTGCTGGTCGAATATTAATTTAGGTGTACGTTTTAGCGGGAACCACTCGGCATGGTAATCATTGCTTAGCTGGGTTTCGTATTTGTGAATATCAATTAAAGCGAAGTATGCGGTTGATACGGTGCGCTCTTTAGGGTCGCGGTTAACATCTCCAAAAGTGTATAATTGTTCAAGGTAAACGCCCTCTAAACCAGTTAGTTGCTTTAGTATCCTGTTCGATGCCTGGTCTAAACTTTCATCAACCTGTACAAAGCCTCCCATTAAACTCCAGTTGCCTTTCTCGGGCTGAAAGCCTCTTTTTATCAGGAGTATTTTTAATGTATCGCCGTCAAAACCAAAAATTATACAGTCAACAGCCAATAAAAGCCGCGTTTGTTTAGAGTATTTCTGCATTCTATAAAATGGGGTTAATAGTTTATATTAGTACAAATGTAATATAATGATAATACAAAATACACATTTTTAATTGCTTAGGGCTGTTTTAATAGTGTATTTTGTACACCGTTAAAGTGATATTTTTTTTAGTGTTTATTTCACAATTAACTTTTTTTTACTTTACTTCGCTTGATAATTGGATCGTAAACCATCCATTACATTATATTAAAATTGAAATCGGACTAATAGAAGTTACCAATGCTTCTGTTATGCTTTATACACCTATAAAAAAGTAAAATTATTTTTTAACAGCGCTGTTAGGATTTGTACCAGCGTAAAAATATTTTAAGGCTATTGAAATTGTAAACCCAATTAATTAATAAATTATGAAAATAACCAGACTTAAATTGCCGGGCCGTATTGGCCGACAGGTGCTGTTTTTACTACTGTTGCTCTTAAGCAGCCAGTTTGTAAATGCACAATCCCCGGTAGCGGGAACCGTTAAGGACGAAACAGGCCAGCCACTGCCGGGGGTTACCGTGCAGATAAAAGGCAAAACCGCAGCCGTAGGTACTGATGTGAATGGTACATTTACCATTAGCGCGAGCAAAACAGATGTACTTCACATTAGCTTTGTGGGCTATGTTGCTAAAGATATTTTAGTAGGCGACCAAACTAAACTTAGTGTAAGCCTGGAGCCTGAAGCTAAAAACCTGGACGAAGTAATTGTTACCGGTTATACCAAGCAGTCGAAACATGATGTTACCGGAGCGGCTTCAACCGTAAAGGGCAGCGTGATACAACAAACGCCTGTAACCAGCCTTGAAGGCGCTTTGGAAGGCCGCGTTGCAGGCGTCGTAGTTGATGGCCAGGGTGGCCCCGGTAACACGGCATCTATACGCATACGCGGTATCGGAACATTAGGTGATAATGACCCCTTATATGTTATAGATGGTGTACAGGTAAGAATTGGGCCTGCAAGTGAAGATATTTCGAACTTGCTCAATCCAAATGATATTGAATCAGTTACTGTTTTAAAAGATCCGTCATTAACAGGCCTTTATGGCTCACGTGGTGATAATGGTGTAATTGTTATAACTACAAAATCGGGCAAAATAGGTGCACCACAGTTGCAGTATGACGGCTATGTAGGCTATGAAAATCCGAAGAACCTGCCTAAAACCATTACGCCGCAGCAACAGGCCGATGCACTTTATGCATCGTATAAAAATTCGGGAGTGGCTATCCCAACTTCAGTTTCTTCATTTTATGGCACCGGAACCACGCCGGTTTTGCCCGATTATATTATTGAAAATGATAATGGAAGCGGAAATATTGGTGTAAGCACAGGTAACGCGTTGGCTAATCCATCATTATATAATCAGGATAACTATCGCATACTTAAGGCCAATAAAACAGGGACAAACTGGTGGGATGTATTGTTTAACCCATCGTTAACTCAAAATCATAACTTGTCTTTAAGCGGGGCTACCGACAAAAGCAATTATGCGGTTACAATGGGTTATTTGAATGATAAAGGTACTTTGCTCAACTCTTATTTTCAACGCTACTCCTTTAGGGTAAACACTCAATTTAAAATAAAGCCATGGTTGCGTTTTGGCGAAAACATAGAAGCCTCTTTCACCTCTCAAAACACTACTAACCGCGGCGCTACAAATGATATACAGGAGTTGTATATGTTATCGCCGCTGTTACCTCAATATGATATACAGGGAAATGTTTCCGGTACAAACCATGCGCTTATTTTAGGTAATACAGGTAATCCTTTCAATGACAGGGTAAATTCAAAAACAAATAAAAGCTATGCGCAATCAATAGTTGGTTCGGCTTATGGCGAAGCTGATATTATAAAGGGGCTGACGTATACTAACCAGATCGGGTTTCAGTTATATCCAACAGAATACCATGGTTATTCTCCTGTGCAACCACAAGAGCCAATACCGGGTACCACCAACATTTTTACAGAAGGTGGTGATTATACTACGGACTGGCGCTGGTTAAATAAGCTATCGTACACTACTACTATAAATAAAGTACATGATATTAGCGCGTTTGTAGGATATGAGGCTAGTGAGAATGTTGAACGCAGTTACGGTGGTGAAGCTTACGGTATACTTTATCCGTCTGTTAATACGGAATATTTAGGTAGTGGTACCAGTTTTCCGGGCATCCCGGTTTTTGGCGGCGGAGATAAATCTACAAGCCTTTCCACATTTGGCAATATAACCTATTCGTACATGGATAAATACCTGTTTACCGCCACAGGCAGGCGCGACGGCAGCTCGAAATTTGGCCCTGATAATGTATACGGGAATTTCGGCGCGTTAAGTGCAGGCTGGCGCATTTCACAGGAAAATTTCCTGAAAAATGTGACCTGGCTGAGTGATCTTAAGTTGAGGGCTTCTTATGGTACCTCAGGAAATGACGAGATACCATCCAGCGCTTATCTCTCTTTACTTGAGACCGGAACTTTTGGTAATTATGACCTAGGGGGCA
This sequence comes from uncultured Mucilaginibacter sp., assembly GCA_903915155.1. Classification (GTDB taxonomy): domain Bacteria; phylum Bacteroidota; class Bacteroidia; order Sphingobacteriales; family Sphingobacteriaceae; genus Mucilaginibacter. The sequence continues at coordinate 14,022 of CAIWRU010000116.1, read as the reverse complement.
CAAATACTACTTCGCTCAACGGCTATTACCTATACCAGGCAGGTAACCCAACCTTGCAATGGGAACAAAATAAAACCACCAACATTGGGTTCGATGCGGCATTTTTTCATAATAGCTTATCAGCGTCATTTAACTGGTTTAACAGGGCAACCAATAAGTTGCTTTATGCGCCGCCAACTCCCGGAACTTTGGGTTCAGCAATATCGCCATTGGAAAATATAATGAATTTTACCAATAAGGGTATTGAGTTGGAGTTGAATTACAATAACCATTTTGGCGATGTTAAATACAGCATGGGCTTTAATATAGCAACTGATAAAAATAATATCAATTATATTGATGGGCTTCCCGGTGCATTCTTCCAGCAGGGCGTTATAGGTTCTAACGGTGCCAATTATCTTAACCGTGATGAAGTTGGGCATTCGGTCGGAGAGTTTTACGGTTATGTTTACGAAGGACTTTATCGTAGCCCGTCAGACGTAACGAGCCACGCCACTGAAGACGCATTAGGAATAACATCAGCTAACGCTTTGGGCCATGTGATGTATAAAGATCGAACTGGCGACGGTAAGGTAGATCCGAGCGACGAAACCTATTTGGGCAGCCCGATACCTAAATTTACATACGGTTATAACTTAGATGTTAATTACAAAAATTTGGATATTGGCATATTTTTCCAGGGCTCGTACGGCAATAAGATATATAATTATGCAAAGGAGTTGCAGCTATATCCTAACGCGAACGGTACAGGTGTAGGCGGTTTGGTGCAGGGAGCTTTAGATACCTGGAGCCCAACAAATCCAAACGCTACTTTACCCATTTTTGCACAGAACTCAACTGCCCAGGACATTCAACCTTCCAGCTTTTTTATTGAAAGCGGTTCATACCTGAGGCTTAAAACTGCAACAGTAGGTTATACATTCAATAAGTTAAAGGGAATTAAAAAGCTTAGGGTGTATGCGCAGGCATTTAACCTGCTCACTATTACCAAATACTCTGGCATGGATCCGGAAGTTAACGACGGAACCCCAAACAACATGGGAATAGATTACGGTACAGCTTATCCTATTACACAAAAATTCCTGATCGGTGTAAACCTGGGTCTATAAATTGATCATCATTAATTTGAAAAAAGACATGAAAAAAATATTTCCTATAGCAGGTTTGATCTCAATGACGTTATTGGGAGCCTGCAAAAAAAGTTTCCTTGAGGTTCCTCCGCAGGGCAACGCATTAACCATTAATAATCTTTATAATAAAACAGGTGTTCAGCAACTATTGATCGGCGCTTACCACGATCTTACCGGTATCGACGTAAAAAGTACCTGGTGGGGAACGTCGGGCACTAGCTGGGTTTATGGTGATATAACCTCGGGCGACGCTTATTTGGGTGGAGCTGCGGGAAGCCCACCACACCAGGTACCCGATTGTTTTAATATCGAAAATTATCAGCCATTGGCCACAAGCGGTTTTCTTGATGATAAATGGACCGCGGTTTATGACGGTGTGGCGAGAGCCAATTCGGTTATACTTGCAGCCAGCCATGCAACCGATATGACCGATGCTGAAAAAAATGAAGCTATTGGTGAAGCGCGTTTCCTTCGCGGCCATTTTCATTTTGAAGCCAAAGAAATGTGGAACAACGTGCCTTATGTAGATGAGAACACGGTAAACTTTAACGCGCTTACAAATACTGCCGACATATGGCCGCAAATAGAAGCTGATTTCCAATTTGGTTACGCTAATATGAACGAAAAACAACCGCTTGCCGGCCAGGCAAACAAATGGGCAGCAGCTTGTTATTTGGCTAAAGCCTATATGTTTGAGCATAAATTCGCTGATGCAAAAGCTTTATTAGCCACTATTATTGCCCAGGGAACGAATGCCCAGGGTGTGAAATATGCGTTGACACCTAATTATCACGATAATTTTGATGTGGGTACGGAGAATAACTCAGAATCGGTTTTACAGATAAACTTTTCAGTTGATGATTCCAGTTTGCCTAATAACTCGAATTTGGGCGAAACAGGTGTATCGCCGGTAGGTTATGGCAGCTTTGCCGATGTAACCTATGGTTATTGGAAACAGCCATCATTTAGTTTGGTAAATGCCTTCAAAACCGATGCTAATGGATTGCCTTTAATGGATGCAGGCGGTAATGACCTGTCGAACACTGATAATATGAAAAATGATGATGGCATACCATCGGCTACAGCATTCGTTCCTTACCAGGGCAATGTTGACCCACGCCTTGACTGGACAGTAGGCCGCCGTGGGGTGCCTTACCTTGACTGGGGTGTTGATGCCGGCCAGGATTGGGTAGCGGACCAATCGTTTGGTGGGCCTTACCTTAACATAAAAAATATGTTTACAAGTGCCGAGCAAGGTGTTGGTTTTGGTGGTATAATATCTGAATATTACTATGTGGGCAACAGTGCCGTTAACTACAATATTATTCGCTATGCCGATGTATTATTGTGGGCTGCAGAAGCTGAAGTTGAAGTAGGTTCACTTGATCAGGCCCGTACTTATGTGAATATGGTAAGGCAAAGGGCATTATCAGGTAGCCAGGTACCAATTGATAATACAAGCGGTTCGCCATCGGCAAACTATAAGATCGGGTTATATACTGCATTTGCTGACCAAAACTTTGCCCGTAATGCAGTGCGTTATGAAAGAAGGCTGGAGTTTGGGATGGAAGGTCATCGATTCTTTGACCTTGTGCGCTGGGGAATTGCTGATACTTATTTGAATTCTTTCCTGCAAACGGAAAAAACTCGCAACGTTGGCAGCGTTTTAAGCAGTGCTTCGTTTACAAAAAATAAGAACGAATACTTCCCGATCCCACAACAAGAAATAATATTGGACCCGCATTTGAAACAAAACCCGGGTTATAATTAATATATAATACCAGGAGTGATGATAACTGCCAAGGTCATCATCACTCTTTTAATACATCCATCTAAAATGAACATTAAAAACGCTAAGTTTTTTTGTTGTGCTGTTCTGATCGCCGTATCAATAAGTATAAAAAGCTTTGCCCAAAAAGCCGTACCCCATTCTTACTACTTAGATACCACCGGGAACGACAATAATACAGGTACAAAAACATCTCCTTTTAAAACCATACAAAAGATAAGCAGCATTCATCTTAACCCCGGCGATGCCATCAATTTTAAGGCGGGCCAAACCTTCAACGGCGAGTTAAAAATAGCTGAAGGTATTAAAGGGAATAAGCTTCATCCTATTAGTATCCGCTCATACGGTAACGGGAGGGCAATAATTAATGCTGATAGCATTTCAGCCATAAGCCTGTTTAAAACGGCTTATATATCAGTAAGTAATTTAATATTAAAAGGAGCAGGCCGAAAAACCGGCAACCATAAACCCGGCCTTGATGTTGCTTACAGCGACCATATTAGCATAAATAATGTGGATATAAGCGGGTTTCAAAAAGCTGGATTATCCGTTTACATTTCCTCGTTCGTAATCGCAAAAAATATTAATGCGCATGATAATGGTTATGCAGGCATTTCGCTGTTGGGCACCTACGGACATAAAAATGTAAGCGATGTTAAACTCATCAACTGCCGCGCAGAGAATAACCCCGGCGACCCTACTGAATTAGATAATCACAGCGGGAACGGCATAGTAGCCGGTTTCTGCAAAAATATACTTATTGACGGTTGCACGGCAAACAACAACGGCTGGGACATGCCGCGGATAGGCAACGGCCCAGTTGGCATATGGGCCTATGAAGCTGATAATGTAATTATTCAACATTGCCTGGCCTATGAGAACAAAACCCATGCCCATGCCGATGACGGGGGCGGGTTCGATTTTGATGGTGGGGTTACTAATTCTATCATACAGTATTGCGTATCCTATGGCAACCAGGGGGCAGGCTATTGCCTGTTCCAGTATGCAGGCGCCGGACCGTGGCATCATAACATCGTGCGATATAATATAGGTGAGAACGATGGTACTGTATCGCCTGCGCAGGCAGGCATCTATGTTTGGAACAGTTCATACGACCCTAAACAGTTTTACGATTGTGATTTTTATAGCAATATCATCTACAACTCAAAACGCGCGGCGCTAAGCTTTGCCAATCCGAACGCAAACCAGGATTTCCATTACCACGATAACATATTTGTGGCAGCTGATAACCTTATTATAGGCCGCGATTCGCTCAATCTTAGCGAATATACCGGCAACGATTGGTGGAGCATAAAAAGCGGGTTTAATATTGATGGAACAAAAGAGTTAAAAGCCTGGGCAACCAAAACCGGGAAGGAGATGAAGGACGGTAAAATAACCGGCTTAAACATCTTCCCTAAGTTTAAGTCGCCCGGAATGGCGCATATAACATCGGCTTCGCAAATACCGGCTTTTATAAAAAGCCATTATGAGTTAGCCGATCCGAAGTTAAGGGCCAAACTCAAACTATTACAATTACCATCTAACTAAAATAAAAATATGAAACGCAGGGATTTTATGGCCGGTGCAATTGGGTTAGGTATTGCTATGCACCCTTTTGTACGCGCATGGAGTAAACCGCTGGAGGCGGGAGAATTAAAACTATACGGCCCTGCAAAACCGGTATTTGTGTACAACAACTGGTCGGCGTATGACGAGCTTTCGGACAATGTACCCCAAACCGAAGAACTGGCTATGAACGAACTGGCGCAGATGGTACGCCTGAAGAAACAAGGCTTTGAGTTCGATTATTACGTAATGGATGCCTTTTGGTTTGAACTGTGGGGCGGCTATCGTACCTGGAACAAAAAGCATTGGCCAAATGGCCCCGGCAACTGGCTGACAGGCTGCAAAAAGCACAATATTAAGCCGGGTATGTGGTTCTCCACAAATCTTATAGCCACGCACGACGGCCGTTTTTTGGAGGTAATTGATGAATGGAAAAATTCATTAGGCACCGACCCCAATATTATGTGCCTGTTTGATGGCGGCTACTTGAACCATTTGGCCGGTACGCTGCAAATATGGTACGATAAAGGTGTGCGCCTGTTCAAATTCGACTTTGCCTATTTTGAAGCGGTAACACCCGCTATGAAGGATAAGTACACCAAAGAGCAGGTTATAGAAAAGAATAAAGTGGCTTTTATGAATATGCTACAAAACTTCCGCAAACATAACCCGGATGTTGTGATAACCGGCTATAATGGCTTTGGCGGCAACATGGAAAATACTTACACGCCATTTAATGATACACCCAAGATAGACCCGCGCTGGCTCGATACATTCGATACGTTGTATTGCGGCGATCCACGTTTTTCGGATGTGCCCATGATGAATATCTGGCGTTCACAGGATAATTATTCCGACCACCAGGTTAGCGCTTATCATGCTTATGGGATGCCGATACGGCGCATCGACAACTGCGCGTTTATGATAGGCAAAACGGGTACCTGCTACTATCGTGCCCTACATTGCTGGAAAGGCATGGCCATACTGGAATTTGCCCGCGGCGGCTGGATGAATGTTTTCCACGGTAATTTGGAATTGCTGAGCGATGAAGATGCAAAATGGTTCGCCAAAGTGCAGTCGTTGTATCATCCTTTGCAACGACTGGATAAGGCGGTTACTTTCGGTTCTATCCCCGGTAAGGGCAAGGCATATGGCTTTAAGTCAGCAGGATTGACCGGCTCCGTTTGTACGATAGTAAATCCATCTCAAAGCATAGTTACTATAGAACTGCCCGTAAGCAGTATGCGCTCGAAAATATTATATGCCGATGGTGGTTTTAAACCAACTGCAAAAGGCAATAAACTAACCATAGGAGCAGAGCAATTAGTAGTAGTAGGCTTCGATGGTTATGCCGATAATAAATATGATATAGGTGTTGATGAAACCATAAACATCCCCACAGCTATTGATAAAATAGAAACGACATTTACCTCAACAGGCAAAAACGTGGTAGAAGGAAAAGTAAATGTTGCGGCCGGGAAGAATGTACGTGTTATTATGCAGCAGTTAGACGCTTATGGTTACCCGCACCGCTCATGGCCCGGCTCGCCGCCGGATGGTAAAAAGGTGAGCGATGTAATACACATCAGCGCCTGGCAGGATGATGAGGAGATACCGCTGCATATTGAGTATAATAAAGTAATATGGAGCGGCCTGTCATGGGCGGCAGGCGAGGTGAAGAAAGGCTCGTTTGACCCGGAAAAACCGATATTGATAAAGTGCAGTACCGATGAGAAAGACGAACTTAAGCTTGTGGCGGATGTTTATGCGGTTAGTTACGCATCGGCATAATTAACCTGTATATTTAATATAATTTTAAACCTGTTTAATGAAACGTTCCGGCTTTATACTCACTACACTGTCCCTGCTGGCTATCCACGCAAACGCACAAAAAATATACTCCATCGATGCATCCAAAGTTTCGCCTGATGTTAAGTCGGGCTACTTTAAAATGGGAAATCCCGGCCCGGCTGGTAAGCAATTGCAGGTTAATAGCCGCTATCTAACCCTTAATGGTGTACCACAAATACCCGTAATGGGCGAGCTGCAATTTTCGCGCATGGCGCAGGACCGTTGGGAAGATGAAATATTAAAAATGAAAGCTTGTGGCGTAAATATCATCGCTACCTATGTGTTCTGGAACCACCACGAGGAAATTGAGGGACAGTTCGACTGGCAGGGCAATAAGGACCTGCGTAGCTTTGTAAAACTTTGCCAAAAGCTTGGTGTATTGGTTTACCCGCGTATTGGCCCCTGGGCGCACGGCGAGGCCCGCAATGGCGGCACACCCGACTGGTTACTGCGCAAAAAGTATTTGAACGACCGCTCACTTGACCCGGTTTATGACCAATATGTCGACCGTTATTTTAAACAAATTGGCTTGCAATTAAAGGGCCTGATGTACAAAGATGGCGGCCCGATAGTAGGTGTACAGTTAGAGAATGAGTACTGGCACGGCAAACAAGGCGAGCCTTACATTATGTGGCTAAAGCAAACCGCCCTGAAATACGGTATTGATGTGCCGTTATATACCGTTACCGGCTGGGGTGATGGCTCTGTGCCGAAGAATGAAGTGATACCCATGTGGGGAGGTTATCCCGATGAATCATGGGACCCTGATATTAACCGCATAACAGGTTGCGATAACTACCATTTCAGCTCGTTTAGGGGCGATACTACTATTGGTAACGCGCAGGTAAAAAGCAAGGACGGCTATGATTATAGCCTCGACCCCTATTTTACGGTTGAAATGGGCGTGGGTATATTCAATTCTATACAGCGCAGGCCGGTATTGGGCAGGATAGATGGCTTGGGGATGATACAGGCACGGATAGGCTCTGGTGGTAATTTATTGGGTTACTATATTTTCGCGGGTGGCTCAAACCCGTTGGGCATATACAGTACTAACCAGGAAGACAAGGACGAAACAGGTTCGTGGAGCGAATTATCGCCAATATCCTACGATTTCCAGGCAGCTATAAAAGAGAATGGCTTGCTGGCGCCATCGTACTGGGAAGTGAAGAAGTTTGACTATTTCTTAAACGAATTTGGCCCGCAACTGGCGCCAATGGAACCCGTATTTGAGCCCAAAACTGATGAAGAACTGCAATATTCAGTAAGGGCTAAGGATAACAGCGGCTTCCTGTTCGGCATAAACTATTGCCGTAATAACCGGGTATCAGAAAAGAAGCAGGTGAGTTTCAAAGTTAAATTGAAAGATGAAACCATCTCGTTTCCATCCAAACCGGTAAATATCCCCGATAGCAGCCTCTTCATCTGGCCGTTGAATTTGGATATGGACGGCACGAAATTGATTTATGCCACTGCCCAGCCATTATTTAAAACTGATGACCTATCGCAATGGATATTTATAGAAGATGCCGCTAAATACCCGGAAGTTTGTTTGGATGCGTCGGATATTCAAAATGTAACTTCGGCAAATGGGAATGTAGCAAAAAATGATGGACGTTATTTGGTAACTGACTTAAAGCCCGGCACCGATTGTGTTATTTCAATCACCAAAAGTAATGGCAAAGAGCAGAAATTGATCGTGCTTTCAAAGCGGGAGGGCAGGGAAGCCTGGATATTGACTGGCGTGGCCGGTAAAAAATCATTCTTCATTTCACGTGCAGGTTTATATATGAAGGATAATGAACTGCATGCCGCCGATACCGTCGCCAATATTCAGGTTAAAATGCTGGCCAACGCCGGAACTTATATCACCTCCAATGAAAGCAATTTTGCTTCGGGTAAGCCGTATGGCGTATTCAATACATACTTTATTAAATTCACCCCAAAAAATATCCCATGCACCTTAAAACCAAAAAGCCCTTTAGCTGATGCCGACTGGCTGGTAACGGGGGTAAAATCCATCGACCCGAGTACATTGCTTTACCATAAGGAATTCCAAAAAGAGTTTAGCTCGGATGATCCGGCGAATGTTAAATCGGCCAAGCTGATCGTTTACCCGGAGTCGGATTGCCGTTTCAGGGTAAATGAGAAGTGGGTAAATCAACCAATAACGCCGGGCGTGCTTAATGTGATTGATATAACGGGCTATGTAAATAAAGGCGACAATGTTTTACTGGCTGATTTCCCTTATGTGAAAGGCGATAAGGCATTTGCCGCCAAAGTGGTAATAGAATATTTCAATACCAATCGTACCGAATTTTCATCCGATACCTCATGGTTAAGTACCGATTTGTATTATTACCCGGCTACGTATGGCACTAAACCCGTGTTCCCGCTTGGTTTAGGAAAACCGCAGATGACTACTGCGCACAATATAGCCGCAAATGCAGCCATGCAAGGTGTAAAGGAATGGACAGTTCCGGTACCTTGCGATTACCTGGATGGGTTGAATAACCTGTACCTTGCTGTAAAGTACAAAGGCGACAGGATATCTGTCCGTTCAAACAATAAATTGATAGCCGACGACCTGAATAATAATACCGAATGGGTGATGAACCTGAAACGCGACGGTAGTCAACTGGAGTGCCGCGATCTGCAGCTGGAGATACAGCCCTGGAAAAACATTGATAAAATATATTTCGATATAGCCCCCGCAAAAACGGATGAAGGCGTATCGGCCATACAAAGCATAAGGTTTGTACCTGAGTATAAAGCCATATTAAGCATTAACAATAAACAATGAAAAAGGCGCTCGTTTTAATTTCTTTCATGTTTGCCGGTAACGCTTTGTTTGCCCAGTTAAAGCTGGATAAGATATTGTATGGCGCTGCTTATTACTACGAATATAACCCTACAGAACGGCTCGATAAGGATGTGCAAATGATGCAGGACTGCGGTATAAATGTAGTGCGCATAGCCGAATCCACCTGGGCGTTGTGGGAACCGCAGGACGGGCAGTTTGATTTCTCCAAACTCGACCGCGTTTTGAATGCCATGAATAAGGCAGGTATAAAAGTTATTGTAGGTACGCCAACCTACGCCGTACCCAACTGGCTGGCAAAAGAACATCCCGAAGTATTGGCTACTACAACCAACGGCCAAAATAAATATGGCGCAAGGCAAAACATGGATATTGTAGATACCACGTTCAGGTTTTATGCCGAAAGGATCATCAGCAAATTGGTGGAGCACGTAAAGGATAACCCGGCAGTGATTGGTTTTCAGGCTGATAACGAAACAAAATCTTATGGCAATGTTGGGCCGACCATTAACACGGAGTTTGTGGATTATCTGAAAGCAAAGTTTGTTACGGTTGATAAGCTAAATGCCGCATTCGGATTAAATTATTGGAGCAATACGGTGAATAACTGGGCCGATTTTCCGCCTGTAGCCGGCAATATAAACGCCAGTGTAGGTGCTGAGTTTTCAAAGTTCCAGCGGAAAGTGGTAACGGATTACCTGGCCTGGCAGGTTGCTATTATTAAAAAATATAAACGCCCTGACCAATTCGTTACCCAAAATTTTGATCTCGACTGGCGCGGTTATTCCTTTGGTGTGCAGCAGGACGTAGACCTTTTTGCTGCTGCAAAAGCTTTTGACGTTGCAGGCATAGATATTTATCACCCCACCGCCGACAGGCTTACCGGCCGGGAAATAGCCTATGGCGGCGACATAACCCGCTCCATGAAACAAAATAATTACCTGGTTATGGAAACACAAGCGCAAAGCATGGCAGGTAACCAGGAACTTCCTTATCCCGGTCAGCTAAGGCTACAGGCTTACAGTCATTTGGCATCAGGGGCGGATATGGTGGAGTATTGGCACTGGTCGTCGATACATAACAGTGTTGAAACTTATTGGAAGGGAATCCTGAGCCATGATTATGAACCCAACCCAACCTACTACGAAGTAAAGAAAACAGCCGCAGAGTTCAATAAAATAGGCAGCCACCTCATCAACCTGAAAAAGACAAACAAGGTAGCCCTGCTTATCAGCAATGAATCGCTAACGGCTATCAACTGGTTCCCGATAAGTGACCGAATAAATTATAACGATGTGCTGCGCGATATGTATGATGCTTTGTATAATGATAATGTAGAATGCGATATGGTATCGCCGGAGAGCACTAATATCGAACAATACAGCCTGCTCATTGTACCGCCTTTGTACAACGCTTCCGATAGTTTATTACAGCACCTAAATAGTTATGTAAAAAATGGCGGCCATATTGTCTACGCCTTTAAAAGCGGTTTTAGCAATGAATACAACCAGGTACGCAGTACAAGGATGCCCGGTTTGTTGCGCGATGCCTGTGGGTTCAGCTACCAGCAATTTACCAATATCGATAAGCTGCCGTTAAAGGATGACCCTTACAAATTAGGCGCGGCTGATAACTATGTATCAGACTGGGCCGAGCTACTTACCCCCGAAACCTGCAAAGTACTCGCCTGGTACGATCATTCGTATTGGGGCAAATATGCCGCCATCACCAAAAATAATTATGGCAAAGGCTCTGTGCTATATTTTGGCGCATTGCCATCAAAAGCCATGATGCAAAAGCTATTACTGGATGAGGTAAAAGATGCAGGTCTAAGTAACGACGATCAGCAATTAAGCTTCCCTATAATTGTAAAAAGCGGCGTGAACCAATACCATAAAGCCGTCCATTATTACTTTAATTATTCCGGCGAAGCCAAAGAAATAGCCTATCCCCACAATACCGCAACCAACCTGATAAACGGTAATAAAGTTGAAAAAGATGGAAAAATATTACTTGAGCCTTGGGGTTTGGCGGTGCTTGAAGAAACAAAATAATTATTTTATGAGAAGAATATTTTTTATCGCCCTTTGTTTTGCCTGTTTAGCAAGCTTCAGTTCGTCGGCCCAAACACCCAAAAATTGGCTCGACACTAAAGGCCACGTCATAAATGCGCATGGCGCAGGTGTGTTATATTATAATGGCACCTATTATTTATTCGGCGAAATAAAAAAGGGAAATACCTGGCGCGTGCCTAACCAGGACTGGGAGGATTACCGCGTACCCGCAGGCGGCGTTTCATGCTACTCATCAAAAGATTTTCAGCACTGGAAATATGAAGGTGTAGCGCTGTCGCCCGTAAAAGGCCAACCTGATGGCGACCTTGATACAGGCAGGGTGATCGAACGCCCCAAAGTGATCTACAATGCCAAAACCCGCAAATTTGTAATGTGGATGCACGTGGATAAAAAAGATTATTCCTACTCGCAGGCGGGCGTGGCGGTGAGCGATAGCCCTGTTGGGCCATACAAATATATCCGAAGCGTTAAGCCAAACGGGAATATGGCACGGGATATGACCGTATTTAAGGATGATGACGGCAAAGCCTATCTTGTATTTTCATCGGACAATAATAATACTATGGATATATGTTTATTAAGCGATGATTATTTATCGCCGACAAAAACCCATGTGCCTACACTGGTAAACCGCAGACGCGAGGCACCGGCTGTATTTAAAAGCAATGGCAAATATTATTTGATAAGCTCATCGTGCACCGGCTGGTCGCCAAACGCGGCTACTTATGCCGTGGCCGATAAAATGCTTGGCACCTGGAAAGAATATGGTAACCCCTGCACAGGCCCTGGTGCCGACAGTACATTCAGCGCCCAAAGCACTTATGTACAATGGATAAAAGGCAAAGGCTTTTTATTTATGGCCGATATATGGAATAAAACTGATCTCGAAAAATCGACCTATATCTGGCTGCCGCTAAAGGTTACCAATGGCGGGGTAATGATCAATAACCCGGTTAAATAACTGTGAGAATATGAACATCGGAAAAATTATAGCTGTTGTTGCTGTATCGGCATTATTGGCAACAAATTTACACGCCCAAACCAATGTAGGTTTTGAGAATGGTTTTTCCGGCTGGCAAACATCCGGCAAAAACATAAGCATTGACAATAGTAACGCCCGCAACGGTAAAAGCTGCGTTAAAATGGGGCCGGGATATGCGGTGCTATCACAGCATGTGCCTACTGTTCCGCTGGCTGTTATACAATTTACGGGCTATGTTAAAGTAAGCGATACATTAACCAAAGCATATTCATTCGTCCGGTTTTTTAACGCGCAGCACAAGCAACTGCTGGAATACAAAAGCGGCGCGCTCAAAAAGATAACCTACGACCAAACCGGTAATTATACGCTGGCCCCGCCCTTTACCGCCTACATGGAAATTGGCATAGCCACCGATGCGCAAAACAAAGGCAATGTTTATGTAGATGATTTCGACATCCAAAACAACGTTGGCGCCCCAAAAGTGTATCGCGCGCCAACCTGTAATCTTGATCAATACATGCGCCCGTTTTGGAAAGGCGATACCGTTTACAATGAAACCGTATTGCTTTATTCGGCCGGCGGTAAACCTGCCATTGGCAAACTGCTGTACATGCCCTCAAAAATATTATCAGTCAAAAAATTTGACCTATATACTACCTATAAATCCGGTGTTGATTATAAAGTAGATGGCAATGTAATTGAAAGATTAGAAGGTTCATCAATGCCCTTTAAGGCTGATACCTCGTTCGACAGGAAAACCGACCTGGCATGGTACAATACACAATCGCAGTGGGTGGTGGTTACTTATATTCACAATGATAAATGGAGCGGTCCCATTCCTCAGTATAAAGGTAATAGGATGCCGCGTACAATTGCCAAACTTAGGGCTAAACAGCCGTTAAAGATAGCCGCTTATGGCATGAGTATTACAAGGGGCATGGATGTTAGCGGTTATGATGATGTGCCGCCGTATATGCCTACTTATGTGTCGCTATTTACGGAGCAATTGAAAAAAGATTACCGCTACAAAGATATCCAGCTTTATAATGCGGGTTTGCCCGGTTCGGTGTTGGATTGGGGTGCGCAGTATGCCGATGAATACATTAGCGCGTTAAAACCCGACCTGGTGATATTGGATTTTGGCATGAACGATTTTTGGCGATACAAGCCTGATCAGTTCAAAGGCTATATACAAACCATCATGCAAAAGGTAAAAGCCAAGTGCCCTAAAGTGGAGTTTATATTATTATCGAACATGAAATTTGATCCCGACTATGTGCTGGATAGCGATAAAAATAAAGTCTGGTATTTAACTAACATGGTAGGTTATAGTCACGTTTTGAAGCAGCTGGAAACTTTGGGAGCTGTGAACCTGAACATGACTGAAATAAGCGATGTCATTTATCATAAAAAGAAGGCAAAGGATTGCATTGCAAATCCGCTACACCCTAATGATTACATAGCACGCTGGTATGCACAAGGATTAACAGCTTTGCTTTTTGATCTTAAATAATTAATTGTATCAAGGTACAATAAATGATTTGGTTTTTTTGAAGTAGATCATCAGGAATAATAGTAGAGATTTTTTTTAATTACACGTATTATAGACCAATATGATTAGCGATAAATTTGTGATAGGGGTGGACTACGGGTCCGATTCTGTCCGTTCAACCACATAAATCGGTGCTCCAAAGCGTCCGGAACAACCTGATCAAGCCTCACGGAATGTCTATTTTAAGTGAATGAATTGAATTAATTATTTCACCTGCGCCGGTGAGGCCTGTTAAATGTAGCTACATCGATTT
>CAIWRU010000115.1 GCA_903915155.1 uncultured Mucilaginibacter sp. | reverse complement strand
ACTTTTAGAACGCCTCGCCTACCGAAATAAACAAACCTCTTGAACCTTCGTTGCCGAAGCCGTAGTTGATAGAGATATTGGTATTTGATACCTTATTGAGCTTTATGCGCAGGCCCGGCCCATAGCCCGGCTGTATGGACTGTAAAGACGAGCCCTGGGTTGATGAAAATGATTCGCCATTGAGGAACACAGTGCCGCCGAGTACTCCGTTAGCAGTTATTTTATAGCGATATTCTGATTCGAAATATACCATTTGCGTGCCACGGAACCTGCCCTGTATATAACCACGGCCAGTTGCGAAATTGGCATCCCAACCTGTAGCGGGCAGATCAAGATAGGGTGGTTTGCCCGATACGATGATCCAGTCGTAACTCCATAGGGCTAGTACATTGCCAGAGTTTGCGGGAAGCCTGATATACTTGCCTACATCAACTATTAATGAATTGTAATTACTTGTTGCGCCGAAAGTTTTATCACTGTTGCGTAGTTGCAGGCCTATATAAGCGCCTTTTGATGGGTTAATGGCGTTATCGCGCGAGTCGAGTAGGCCGTTTACAGTGAACCCGGATGCCAAAGTACGGGATTGTGGGCCATATTTGGAATAATCAGAAACGGTGCCATTATCGGTGCCTGTTTCGGAAACATTCCAATGTGTATCAAAATTATAGCCAAGGCCAAGGTAAATGTTGCCGCTAACATGGCGCAGCACGGTTTCATAGATCTGTACCAGTGAATAATCCATCGGGTTCCTGTCGGCGACATCCGTGTTACTGCCAAGGCCATAGGTATCCTGCGGATATTTTAAATAGCTGTAGTTCCCAATAAAAACATATTTGTTATCCTTTGTCCAAAAGTTAGTTTGGATGGGCATTATAAACTGTTTCTTTTGGGTATAGGAAGCGCTGGCGACTATGGTTGATATACGGGATTGCGGCCCGGTGCGGAAAGCCACATTGCCCGAAACAACAATGGCGAAATTTGTTACCAATGTATAGCCAATTGCCGGTACTACGGATATTTGTGGCTTGGTGGTAATGGAATCTATTTCTGGCGTCATTTTGCTGTGAAACAGGTCGCCTATTACATCCGATAAGTCTTTTTGCCGGGTGCCTTTTACAACAACAGTTGAATCCTTTGAGCCGGGCGCGGGGCCTTGCGGGGTGATTTTCTTTAACGGTATTCCCTCTGGTGGAATTTGCTGCGCGCGTGCATTCAGCCCACAGAATAGGATGGTAATTAATACGCCTAAAGCAAATTTCAGCTTCATTAAGAGGGATTAAGATTATAAGCCGCTTTATACTTTAGCATAATATCAAACCATAAAAAGCTATGCCATATACAATGCGACGAAAATAAACATTCTGTTTTAACATCACAGTCAGTATCATAATAATTAATGTTATTAAAACAGTGTAATAATATACCAGCACTAATATGTTGCATTTAAATAAAAGCTGTGTGGGAAAATTCTATTCCATAGTGTTTTTTTCATACATAATATGTAGTATTGTACGGACATAGTTTGGGTGTGAAAATATTACTGCTAAAACGTGTTAATTAAAAACAGAATTACTATTTTTAAAAACCAATTGTGAGCCGCTAAGGGTTAACAAAGCTATGTTGCGTTATAACATGATACATAGTAAATCCCTAAACCTACAGTTCATCACAAAAAATTTAATATAAGTTGAAAGCGAATTACGACAAATTCCCCTACGTACAAGTTGAAACGGAGAACCGGTCATGCACAAGTGGTTGGGCTGCCATAGGCGAACAATTGAACAGGCACATCGGCCTGAAAAAAAGAATAATTGCCATTGAGTGTTACCAGGGTGTGCTTGATGACGAAATTACATTGAACCTGAAAAGTACAATTAAATATGATGTTTGGATAGACGCTAAAGACGCGCTAAAAACCGAGCAGGAAATTTTAGCCATGACCTATCCTGATGTTACCGATGACAGGATATTTGGTTATTTAACCCGCTTAAACATCGAAGATTATTTGGATGATAATAAGGCATTGGCTTTAAATGAGCAGGCAAATTCAGCAGATGGGGTAGTTGTGATTTATGGTATCGGCGCAAGTTTGGTAGTTCCAGGTGCTGACCTGTTAATCTATGCTGATATGGCGCGCTGGGAGATACAACTCCGCATGCGCAAAAAGGAAGTAAACAACATCGGCATAAAAAATAACGAGGAAGAATTTTCGATACAATACAAGCGTGCGTTTTTTGTCGACTGGCGTGCGTGCGACAGGCTGAAGAAGAAATTGTTTAGCAAGATTGATTATGTGCTTGATACCAACAAGGCAGGCAGCCCCAATTTAGTAAAGGGCGAGGCGATATTAGAAGGTATGCGGCTGGCTGTACAAAGGCCGTTTCGCGTAGTACCGTTCTTTGATCCCGGGCCATGGGGCGGGCAATGGATGAAGGAGGTTTGCGACCTCGACCGCTCGGCGGTAAACTATGCCTGGTGCTTTGATTGCGTACCCGAAGAAAATAGCCTGCTGTTACGATTTGGCGATACCGATGTGGAGATCCCTTCCATCAATCTTGTTTTTTACCAAACTGACAACCTTTTAGGGCCAAAAGTTCATTCACGTTTTGGCGATGAGTTCCCGATACGTTTTGACTTTTTGGATACTATTGGCGGCGGCAACCTAAGTTTCCAGGTTCACCCGCTAACCGAGTATATACAGGAAAAATTCGGGATGCATTACACGCAGGACGAAAGCTATTATTTTTTGGATGTAGAGGAAGCCGCCAAACCGGTAGTTTTTTTGGGTTTGAAGGATGGCACTGTGCCCGAAGAGATGATAGCCGACCTGGAAGCCGCGCAACGTGGCGAGAAGCTGTTTGATGATGAGAAATTTGTAAAACAATGGCCCGTTAAAAAACACGACCATGTTTCCATCCCCGCCGGTACAGTGCATTGTTCGGGTGTGGGGGGCATGGTGCTGGAGATAAGCGCTACGCCGTACATATTTACCTTTAAGTTGTGGGATTGGGGCCGTTTAGGGCTTGATGGGAAGCCACGGCCGATAAATATTGAGCACGGAAAAAAGGTGATACAATGGAACCGTGATGCAAGTTGGGTTAAGGAGCATGCGCTGAATTTAGTGGAAGAATTGGGCAGCGGCGACGGCTGGAGAGAAGAACGGACCGGGCTGAACGAACTTGAATTTATTGAAACCCGCAGGCATTGGTTTACCGGCAAGGTAACGCACAACACTAATGGGATAGTGAATGTGCTGAACCTGGTTGAAGGGCGCGAAGCAATAATAGAAAGCCCAACCAATGCATTTGAACCGTATATTGTACATTATGCTGAAACATTTATTGTACCGGCAGCAGTGGGCGAATATACCATCCGCCCACATGGCGAATCGGAGGGTACGGAATGCGGGACATTAAAGGCATACGTGAGAGTATAGGATATAAACCAATTATAAACCATAAATAAATCAATTATGAACGGATCAACAGGCTTCGTTATTAAATTAACCGTTGTTGCCGCCCTCGGCGGATTTTTATTCGGTTATGACACCGCAGTAATATCGGGCGTCGTACCATTTATTACTACTAAATTTGCGCTTTCAGACACCATGGTGGGGTATGCTGTGGGCAGCGCCATTGTAGGCTGCATTATAGGCAGTCTTTCCGCCGGCCCTTTAAGCGATTCATTGGGCAGAAAGAAGGTGTTGATATTTACGGCCGTATTGTTTGCCATTTCGTCGATAGGCGCGGGGTTAGCTGATAGCGTTACAGCATTTGTGCTGTTTAGGGTTGTTGGTGGTATTGGTATCGGCGCGGCATCCATGCTGTCACCATTGTATATATCGGAAGTAGCACCTGCTAAAATAAGGGGCATACTGGTGAGTGTTTATCAATTGGCCATTGTAATAGGCATTTTGATAATTTACGGCGTGAATTTTGGCATATCGGGTTTAGGATCAGAAGCCTGGAAAGTAGAAACAGGCTGGCGTTATATGATAGGTTCGGGGTTATTCCCATCTGCTATATTCCTGGTGTTGTTATTTATAGTACCCGAAAGCCCAAGGTGGCTTATCAAAAATAAACGTACAGCTGAAGCCATGGACACATTGCAAAGATTAAACGGTTATGATGGAGCAATCGCGGTAGCAAATGAAATTGAATCGACCCTGAATGTTGAAGAAGGCACAGTGGGCGAACTGTTTAAACCCGGTTTACGCAAAGCCATGATAGTAGGTGTTTTCCTTGCGCTGTTCTCGCAGATAACAGGCATTAACGCCATTATTTATTATGCGCCAACCATATTTGTAAATGCAGGCTTTAGCGCGCATAATGCTTTGGGGCAAACATTTTTAATTGGCGGTATTAATTTGGTATTTACGTTTGTTGCCATTGGTTTAATTGACCGCATGGGCCGTAAAAACTTATTGCTTTGGGGCGTAGGCGGTATGATCATTTGCCTGGGCGGTACTGCTTACTGCTTTTTGGCGCATGTACAGGGCGTATGGCTGGTAGCTTGTATCTGTTTATATATCGCCTGTTTCGCGGCTTCATTGGGCCCAATTCCATGGGTTATCATTTCGGAAATATTTCCTACAAAAACACGCGGTGTTGCTATGTCGATAGCTACTACGGTGCTTTGGGTGGGTACTTTCTTAATATCGTTTTTTACGCCCATTATGCTCGCCGCGGGTAACATAGGTAAAACTGCTGCTGAAGCGGGTGGATATACCTTCCTGATCTTCATGTTCAACGCGGTATTGCTTTGGATATTCACCAAATTTAAGATACCTGAAACAAAGCAGAAGACGCTTGAGGAAATTGAGTTGAGCTGGAAGAAATAGTCGTTTACAAAGAGTAGGAACGAAGAGGTAAAAAGTAATATCGAACACGGAATACTGAATATCGAACGCCGAAGTTAAACCTTCATTATTCGATATGGGGTGTTCGGTGTTCGATATTTTTTTGTTCAAATTTGTTTACCACTCGTGAACACGCTAAAATATCATCCAATTAATAATCAACCATTTAAGTGTTTGGGGGGGGGGTAGGTGTGTTTAGGTTAATTTCGGTTCGTTTGGGTGCGTTTGGGTTTTGTTTATGGGGTGTTTAGGCCCTATTTGGGTGGTGTTTAGGTGCGTTTAGGCTCTGTTTAGGTTATGCCAAAATACTGGTGTACAGTGAAATGTGAACACGGGAAACGACGGTAAAATGAGCAAAAAAAATAGCGATGGGTTTTAAACCCATCGCTATTTTTTTTGAAGCCAGAACTTATTATTGGTACTGGATATAAATTGGGTAAGGCTTGTATTTCAGCACTTCCTGCGGGGTTAGCATGTGGTGCGGGGCCTTCTTAATATCGTTTTTGTAGAATAATTTAAAGCCGGTGAACTGAACTGGTTCAGGATAAATAAAGTTGCGGTAGGTGCCGGTTTTTAGGTCGGGTTCACCCCAGCCGTCCATATTCATTACAAACTGGATCTCTTTATGCAGCTTAATATTTTTATAATTGGACACCATTTTCCTGGTAAAGCGGTGTACTATAAATATTTTCGGAGGCAGGTTGTATTTGTCAACCACCTTGCTCAAATATTCCGATACGTAGTTGATATCAGCGGCATCAAAAGTGCCGATCTTTTTACCGGGCAGGGTGCCATCTTTCATCGAAAATTCCGGGTCGATACCAATATTTACCTGTGGCATTTCAATGTATTTCTCCAGTAGCGGCAATTCGGCACGGATGTTACTTAACGATACCTGTATATCTAAAAACACAATGGCATGTGCCTTTTTGGCTAAATATAAAACGGTGTCTATTTGTTTAAACGGCATGCGGTGGCGGTACATTTTATCCTTGCCGGGGTCGCCGCTGGCAACAACCGCTATATAGTGTAATGCAGGTTGTACAGGGGTTGAAGGGTCGGCCTTTTCCCATTCCTTAACCGCTGCGTGCAGGTGCTGCAGCATTTCATTTGGAGGCAATTCGCCCAAAATGCCCATCTTTTTCGAATACAGGTTACCGTAATAAGCCACCACGCGTTTAAATGGTAAAATAGCACCGGGAAGGGGGTAAGGTGCATTTTTAACGGGCCATTTGCCGGTGGTATCGCCATGGGCGTTTTTTTTCATTAACGAATCGTATAACTTTTTATTAAGCGGCGGATAAGTTACAGGTGCTGCAACAACGGTGTCCTTTGCGTTAGCTGCTGCGGCCGTAGGGGGTGCTTTTTTCGTGTCCTTGCCGGCAGTGCTGCTTTGGCTGCAATTGGTAAAAAGTATAAGTGCTAAAAGAACAAATGTGGTAGATAATAAGATGCTTTTAAATTTCATTTTTATTGTTTTTGTATATAATCCCCTTAATGTAAAATAACATCTTTTTTACCACCCGTAAGTTTAAAGTTATCAACAGTTGGTGCAGTAGTTATTAAAACAAATCTAATAAATCAGGTTTATTAGGGGTATTTAAGTAACGTTTTATGCTTTTGTTTTATGAAACTTCCCGAACACGCCGAGCGGCAATTTTGGTCCGGCGGTAGCCTGTAAATACAATTCTCCTATCTCCAGATTTTGTACTTGTGGATAGGCGCTTTTTATCAGGTTTTCGATAATTACCGATGAAAAACCAAGCGAATAAGTGTTTAGTATCAGGAAATGCTCATCCGGGTCGAGCAGTTCAACCACGTCGTGCATCATTTCATTAATATGGTCTTCCAACTTCCATTTCTCGCCATTCGGGCCGTGGCCATATGCAGGTGGATCGAGGATAATGCCGTTATATTTTTTCCCGCGCTTAAGCTCACGTTTTACAAATTTTAAAGCATCTTCAACCACCCAGCGTATATTTTGCAGGCCCGATAGTTCCTGGTTTTCATTAGCCCAGGTAACCACCTGCTTTATGGAGTCTACGTGCGTAGTATCAGCCCCCGCCGCAGCTGCAATAAGCGATGCGCCGCCGGTATAGGCAAACAGGTTAAGCACCTTTGGTTCGGGCGTTTTAAACTTTTTTATATTTTGCGAGATATAATCCCAGTTAACTGCCTGCTCAGGGAAAATACCCAAATGCTTGAATGAAGTAAGCGCCAGGCGGAATTTTATAGCCGCTTCTTTGTTTTTATATTCAACGTGCCAGCGGTCGGGAGTTTTAGGGTTTTTCTTTAGCCAGTCGCCAGCGGTAGCCGAGCGGCCCTTAAATTTTATATGGTGAAGTTTCTGCCATTCACTTTCAGGCAAAGCCTTGCTCCAAACCGCCTGCGGCTCGGGGCGTATCAATACCACGTTCCCAAACCGCTCCAGCTTTTCAAAATCGCCGCAATCTATCAGCTCGTAATCTTTCCAATGTGTGGGTGTAAGGAGTTGGATCATTTGTTAGAGATTAGAGGCCGGAGATTAGAGATTAGTTATTTTCCGCAAATATATCAGTTCTTCAACTAATCTCTAATCACTAATTAACTAATCTCTATAACTTCGCTTTCGCCGCGCGCATAAACTTGCTGGCAAATACAAAGTCGTTCAGTTCTTTATTATCCGTGTGCGCAATTTCGTGGTTGGTGCCTTCCCACCATTTTTTGCCCTCGTGTAAAAATATAATATGGTCGCCAATGCCCATTACCGAGTTCATATCATGTGTTACCACTACGGTGGTCATTTGGTACTCTTCGGTAATCTCATTTATAAGGTCATCTATCAGGATAGATGTTTTTGGGTCAAGGCCTGAGTTTGGCTCATCCACAAATAGATATTTAGGCTGCATCGAAATGGCACGGGCTATGCCCACACGTTTTTTCATGCCACCCGATAATTCTGCAGGATAAAGTTTGTTTTTCCCGTCAAGGTTAACCCTTTTCAGGCAAAAATTGGCGCGCTCCAATTTTTCTTCATGCGTTTGTTTGGTGAAAAGGTTCAACGGGAACATGATGTTTTCTTCAACAGTCATTGAATCAAACAGGGCCGAGTTTTGGAACAACATACCAATGTTGGTGCGTATAGGTACACGCTGCTCAAAGTTCATGTCTGTAAAATCCTCCCCGTCAAAAAAAACGTCGCCTTTGGTGGGTTCATGCAGGCCTACAATACATTTCAGCAGGGTGGTTTTTCCCGACCCTGAGCCGCCGATGATCAGGTTGTTTTTTCCCGGGTTAAATTTCGCGCTGATGCCCTTTAGTACATCGTTATCGCCAAAGGTTTTATATATATCCTTTACCTCAATCATAGCATTATACGCGTTATAACAAGGTCGGCAAATAATATCATAACGCAGCTGTAAACAACGCCACGGGTTGATGACTGGCCAACTTCAAGCGCGCCGCCCGAAGTATAAAAGCCCTGGTAAGCGCAAATTGATGCGATGATAAAACCAAAAACTATGGCCTTAACCAATGCTACCCTAACTGTCAAACCGTCAAAACCTTCGCGAACGCCAACCAGGTAATCGGCAGGCGACACATCGCCCGATACTACGCAGGCAATATAACCACCGGTAATACCTAAAAATATTGATACGATAACCAATAAAGGTACCATAGTCATCCCGGCAATTATCTTAGGTGCTATTAGGTAGCCCGGTGCATTTACGCCCATAATTTCGAGCGCGTCTATTTGTTCGGTAACCCGCATGGTGCCTATTTGCGAGGCAATGCTTGAACCTACGCGACCGGCCAAAACCAATGATGAAATAGTAGGGCTGAATTCCAATATGGTCGAATCGCGCGCTATGCTACCCGCAATACTGCGCGGCACCAACGGGCTCGATAACTGGAAGGCTACCTGTATGGTAGTAGCGGCGCCGATAAATACCGATATGATACTGATAATGCCTAATGAGCCTATGCCCACCGAAACCATTTCGCGCATTACCTCGGCCCAGTAAACTTTAAACTTTTCGGGCCGCCTGAAACTTAAACGCAGTAAAAGTATATATCTTCCTAAGCTGTGAAACATAGATAAATTTAAAATCCGGCTAAAAATACATCTTTTTAACAATAAGGTTGATGCATTGTTATAATTGGGGTGGATTTAATTACTTAAAGATTAAAAAAAACATGCATGCTGCTTACCCTACTGTCTCATTGAGTCAAGTGAGACACCGTTTTTGTCTCATTTTATCTTGCAAGTAATACACTAAAGTCAGCGCCAATAACCGGTATTTTTTTCCAGGCGGCAGTATCAGTTTTCTTATAAAAACAGCCCCCGTTAAATAAGCCGCACGCGAAAATAACAGGCGGATCCTTTTTGGTTTCTCCCCTTGCGCTCGTTTGCAACGAGTGCTTAACCTGGCCTTGCGATTGCATCGCCTATGTTGGTGTCCCCACCATAGGTGTTCGGAAAATCAAAAAAGTAGCGGAATTGTGAGATTTTTCTTTTAAGAGGGTAATAGCCAATAAAAGACGTTTATAGTGTATGAACTCAAATTATATGGTTAACATAACTTAACACAATTTCAAGCTTTTTATCAATTAATATATTGATTATCAATTATTTAATAAATAAAATGGGTAAAATGTGTTAACCATGT
>CAIWRU010000114.1 GCA_903915155.1 uncultured Mucilaginibacter sp. | reverse complement strand
TGGGTTTTCAAACCCTAACTCAGAGATGGCATTAACAATATCATGACGGATTCCCAGTTGAATAAATGGGTTCATGAATTTAAATAACGAATTTGGCAACATCGCCAAATCGGGCGCAAAGGTAGGGTTAATTATTGGGATTTCAAAGAGTTGGTGAAAAGCATAATATTGGGTTATTGTAGCTGATTAAGATTTAGTATATATTTACTCGACTAACACATAGATCAAAATAACCGAGCCTGCACATTGAAAGCGTTAAGAATATTTTTTATTTGTTTTTTTATTCTTTCTACCATAACGATAGTTTGGATAGATGATAATATCCCGTTTCAGTCAGTTTATTGGTTGATAGGCAAATTGACATGCCTGTTTATTTATTATATTGGCCTTGTCTTTATCCCATTTAAGTCGACCGACAATAAAAAATCCTCTATTATATTAAGGGCTTGTCTCTATCTTGTTTTCATAGCATTTTATGGCTATAAGCAAATTGCCGAATACAATAGAAATATTTGCCAGGACAAATTTGGATGGGCTTTCAATAAAACACGTCGGATATTGGGAACACCTCAAATACCTGATAACTGGCACATAAGTTCCAGGGCGGCTCATTCGGTAAATTAGGGGGAAAGTAAAAATGATACGCTTGGCCATGTATCAAAAGATATTTTTATAGATTCAATTTGCAGAATTGAATTGGAATACGATGACTATCACTTCAAAACAAAAAATGGCGTTTCCCGGGATTTGTCAATTACAACAAAATACGCACAGAGAAAAGGTATGGATTCAATAAGTTATTTTTATGAAATAGGTAACGATAATCACAAAATTTCAAGGCAACAGGCCGACAGTATATTCGCTGTTGAAAAGATTGCAAAAGATTATTGAGATTGCCATTTCTAAACAATTGAAAAATCCTAAACACCTTATAACCAAATTAATTATTCTATATTTAAATATTCAACCGCGAAAATTTATGTCTGTTAGAAACCTTATTTTATTGGTGCTGATGCTGGCTGTAACCAGTAACTGTACATTTGCACAAACCAGCGACCCTGTTGATTATGGCAACAACCCGGCTGCCGGAAAGTATGTAAAACTGCGGGGGTTTAAAATGTATTATGAGACTTATGGCAAAGGTGAACCCTTGCTGATCATTCACGGTAACGGCGGTTCTATTAATAATTTCAAATACCAGATACCCTATTTTGCAAAAAGCTATCATGTTATATTGGCCGACAGCCGGGCGCAAGGGAAATCTGTTGACCATACAGATTCCTTAAGTTATGAAATGATGACTGATGACCTTAATGCGTTGCTGAATACCCTGCATTTAAAAAGCTGCTACGTAATTGGCTGGAGCGATGGTGGAATAAACGGTCTTTTAATGGCCATCCGTCATCCTGATAAGGTAAAGAAACTGGCGGTTACGGGTGCCAACCTATGGCCTGATAGTACCGCGGTTAATCCATACATGAGCAAATTGGTGTTTGATGCCTATAATCATGGCATTGATTCCATAAAGAAAGTTGCGAACCCAACAGCAGCGGGAAAAAACGAACTTAAATTACTGCGATTGCTCGGATTTGAACCACACATCACAACCGCACAGCTACATACCATTAGCTGCCCCGCACTTATAATAGGCGGCGATCAGGATGTAATACGACCAGAACATACTATGCTCATAGCACAAAATATTAAACAATCATTTCTGTGGATATTACCCAACTCGGGCCATTCAACACCCATTTATTTTAAGGATGAATTTAACGCAAAAGTGGCCGGTTTTTTTGCTAACCCTTACCAAAAAAGGGAAGGATTTGAAGTATTGCGGTAACATTAAAACAAAGAATAAGAAAACAGCACTACACCCGAACTGAATTGGTAATGAGCTATTAAATTCAAGTTGTTTGGATGGTGCTAAATAGCACCATTCTCTTACCCAAACCAGGTGCCGTTTATACCGTCAAAGCTTGTTTTTTACGATAATAAATATAAGCTGCGGCAGCTAAAGCCAAAAATATAAACATAAAGTACCATGCTCCCTGTGGCGGCGGTACGCAATACAATGAATACGTAGCAGCTATCAGGTCGAATGTAAGGCCTGCATAGGCCCATTCCTTTAAGCGTGCATAGCCGGGAATCAATATGGCTATGGCGCCCAGTATTTTTGCAAACCCGATAAAGGGTACAAAATAAGCTGGATAGCCCAAGCCATTGTGAATGCCTTTTATTTCATCAGCGGTTTTTAATAGTGCGGGGATGCCTGACAGAAACATCACTCCGGCAAATAAAATGTTAAACACCCAGTACAAAATTTTTGTGGTTTTCATGACTATAAGTTTGGGTTAATAATATTTGGTTTTATTTAACACAAAATTACAAGCCGTCACTATCTTGTGTGATACCCATACAGGACAAGAAAAGGGGGCAATAACGACATTTGACTTCTCAGGTATTAAATATCATCAATTTGTATGAAATTACACCGGGTATTTAGCAATACCTACAGAATTTATTTGGGACGTATGGCTAACTTCTATTTCTTAAAAGATCCGAAATTATCTTAGCCTATCCGCCGATTTTATCAGCTTTTCATCGCGTTGTATGGCTTTTACTGCCATAATCATTAACAATATCGCAACCGGGCAAAGGAACAAACCTATCCCAAAATTACTCATCGATAACGTTACGCCGCCGGTTACGCTTTTTGCTTCCTGCGCTATCCAAAAGCTATAGCCAATGATCACCAGTATGGTGCTGTAGCTCAGAGCTATTTGCTGTTTCCGGTTTTTATACAGGAAAATAAGAATGAACGGAAGAATACCTACCACAGCCGTAACTGCCGATAGTGCCACAAAGTGATCCTGCACCACTTGCTGACCATTTGCATCAACATAAGTGCCGGTAACACTAATGCTTATAGGTTTTGCGTCGACATAAACATTATGCGCCAGCGGGAATAAATAAAGGGCCAATATGGTTAGCCCTGCCAAAAAAAGGTATATGCTTTGTATGCGTTGTAACATGGTTGAAATTATATTGTTAAGGCAAAGATAGAATTGTTTGAGTAAATTGTAGGCTGCATCATTCACAGATTATTATCTTTACACGGTGGCAACTAACCAGCGCTTTTTTATCGAGCTTTCTTACGATGGCACCAACTATCACGGCTGGCAATTACAGCCAAACGCGGTGGGTGTGCAGGAGGTTTTAAATAAGGCACTCGGTACCGTCCTTCGCCAGCCCATTGAAACCCTTGGTTGCGGTCGCACCGATACTGGGGTGCATGCTAAACAATTTTTTGCTCATTTCGATGCTGCCGGGATTAAACTAAAAGATGATTTGATAAGAAGCATCAATGCCATATTACCGGCTGATATTGCGGTAAAGCGAATCTTCCCTGTTGAACCCACTGCTCACGCCCGTTTTGATGCTACGTTGCGTTCATACGAATACCACATTCATTTTAACAAAGATCCGTTCAAACATAATTACTCGTGGCTGCTGCGCGATGAGCCGGATATTGAGCTGATGAACGATGCCGCGAAGATCATCATGGAATACACCGATTTTAGCTGCTTCAGCAAATCGAACACGCAAACCAAAACCAACAACTGCAAAATATCACGTGCCGAATGGGTCAAAACTGATGGCGGCATCTTGTTCCATATCTCTGCGGATCGGTTTTTACGTAACATGGTACGCGCCATTGTGGGCACATTGCTGCAGGTCGGTCGCCATGAAATTGAACCTTACCAGGTGCGGCCCATCATCCAAAGTAAGAACCGCAGTAAGGCCGGGGTGTCTGTTCCGGCGTGTGGGTTGTATCTTACGGAAGTTCTTTATAGTATCAAGTAGCTAGTATCAAGATTTTTTGTGTGATCTTGACTTCATGATAACATGCCACATACCGCCAAGACAAATTTTAATACGATATTTGCAGCCGTACTAGCTACTTGATACTAACTACTTGATACTAAAGAATGGCTGAAGTTACTGGTAAAGCGCTGGATTGGAGACTTTTGAGGCGGGTGATGCACTACGTTAAACCGTATCGCCGAACGTTTTATATTGCTTTATTTTTAACCATATTTTTAGCAGCCGTTGCCATAGTTCAGCCGCTATTGGTTCAAAAAACCGTCGACGATTATATTTTAAAGGATAATTACAGCGGGCTGGTTACGATGGTGGAACTGATGATAGGGACGCTCATTATCCAAACCATTGCGCAATACTATCAAACCTATATTACCAACTGGCTGGGCGAATCTGTTATCCGCGATTTGAGGATTCACATTTTTAACCACATCACCAGCCTGCGCTTAAAATATTTCGACCGCACACCTATCGGCGTATTAATAACCCGAACGGTATCCGACCTGGAAACCATTGCCGATATATTTTCGGAAGGGTTGATCTCGATTATGGGCGATATGTTAGTGGTGATAGCTGTTATTGGCGTTATGATCTATTTCGACTGGAAACTCGCGCTCATTACCTTAATACCCATGCCGTTCCTGTTCGCTTCAACCTATGTGTTTAAGGAGGCTATCAAATCTTCGTTCCAGGAAGTACGCACACAGGTGGCGCAACTCAATACATTTTTAGCCGAACATATTTCGGGCATGAGCATCGTGCAATATTTCTCGCGCGAAGACCAGGAATTCAGAAAATTTACCAACGTAAACAAAAAATTCCGCGATGCGAACATCCGGTCGAACTGGTACTATTCCATATTTTTCCCGGTGGTGGAAATATTGTTTGCTATTTGTATGGGTTTGTTAGTGTGGTATGGTTGCAAACGCATCTTGTCCGATCAACAATTGGCTTATCTTTCAACCAATAATAAACCGGTAACTGCCGGAACAATAGTTGCTTTTATACAATTATTGAACTTATTGTTCAGGCCGATAAGGCAGTTAGCTGATAAATTCAATACCCTGCAAATGGGTATGGTTGGGGCCGACAGGATATTTAAGGTGTTGGATACAGACGAGGTCGCAGTTAATACCGGCACATTAAAGCCTGCCAAAATTGAAGGCGATATTAAGTTTGAACATGTTTGGTTTGCTTATAACGATGAGAATTGGGTGCTAAAGGATATCAACCTGCACGTAAAACCGGGCGAAACACTAGCATTGGTTGGCGCCACGGGCGCGGGAAAATCATCAACCATCAACATCCTGAACCGTTTTTATGAGATCGGAAAAGGCAGCGTAAAAGTTGATGATGTGGATATACACGAATACGATGTAAACTACCTCCGCTCGCAAATTGCCACTGTGATACAGGACGTTTTTTTATTTACTGATACCATTGCCAACAATATCAGCCTGAATAACGAAGCCATTACCCGCGAGCAGATCATAGCCGCAGCAAAAGATGTAGGGGCGCATGAATTTATTGAACGCCTACCGGGTGGGTATGATTATAATGTAATGGAACGCGGCGCAACCTTATCGGCAGGGCAGGCGCAATTGATCTCATTTATCCGAGCGCTGGTTTACAATCCTGCAATTTTGGTATTAGATGAAGCCACCTCGTCGGTTGATACCGAAACCGAAATATTGATACAAAACGCTATTTACAAACTGATGCAGGGACGCACGTCTATTGTCATCGCCCACCGCTTGTCGACCATACAGAATGCCGACCGGATAATCGTGCTCGACCACGGTGAAATAAAAGAAACCGGCACCCACCAGGAATTGCTAAAGATTGAGCATGGTTATTACCGTAAACTTTACGATCTGCAGTTTAATTCGTCGGGGATTAGTAGGTAGTCATAAGTCTTGAGACGAAAGCCCTAAGTCGGCTCAAGATAATCTGTTTTTGACTTAAGACTAAGGACTTTTGACTCAAGACTTCTTTCCCGGCCCGACAGGCTGTTCTTCTTTTTCGTGTTTTTTTGCAATGTCGCCGCCGTGTGGTTCATCGGCAGTGTATTTTTTGTCTGCGCTATGGACTACGCTTTTATGGCCGTTGTCGTGTTCCCTGTGTGTTGGGGTATCGGCGGGAGATGGTTTATCGGGTGAATTTGCTGGTTTTGTCATGGTAGTGATGTTTATTTCAATAACAGGTGATGTTAAATTTTGTTCACTGGCTTACTTTTGCGTTAGTGATAGCGGATACCGGCCACTTCGAGGACCTCAGTGCAGGGCGTGACTAAGGCCTGTGTAGTATGAGTGTATAGCGCGGCCGCAGGAAACGCCCAAATCATTGCACCACTGTTAATTTTTGTTAAACAATACATCACCAATGCACTAAATCACAATAAATAACATATAAACTTTTACCTTTAGAGCAGGTTTGTTAATTTCGCAGAAACCAACGGGTAGTTTATGGAAGAATTTGAAGCAAGCACATCGGCAAAAAAAACCAAAACGATTTATATATCAACTGTTTTTGGTATAGCCATGGTATTACTCATGGTAGGCTTGCTCGGCCTTATTTTAGTCCATGCTAACAACCTGAAGCGTTATGTTAAGGAAAACATTGTTCTTAATATTTTTGTGGATGATGCCGCACACGAAACAGATGTGCTGCAATTACAGAAAACATTGGATGCCAACCCCATGGTTAAGCAAACCCAATATGTAAGCAAGGAGCTTGCCGCACGTAACCTGCAAAAAGATTTGGGCGAAGATTTTTTAAAGTTTTTGGGCTATAACCCGCTGTCGCAATCGCTTGATGTTTACCTTAAAGCCGATTACGCCAACAATGCCGATATAGAAAAGTTTAAAACCGAGCTATTAAAGAACCCGCTGGTTAAAGAAGTCAAGTATCAGCAATCTCTGGTGGACGAAATGAACCAGAATATTACCTCTATAAGCCTGGTAATACTAGTTTTCGCGGGTATATTCGTTATATTATCTGTAGCATTGATCAATAACACCATAAGGCTGGCAATTTATTCGCAGCGCTTTTTGATAAAATCAATGCAGCTGGTAGGTGCCACAAAGGGTTTTATCCGCAAACCGTTTTTATTATACGGCATCTGGCATGGTTTGCTGGGCGGGTTGATAGCTATCATGATATTGATAGGTACCCTTTACTTTGCTGATAAGCAGGTGCCCGATCTGATCATCCTGCAAAACTACACCGAGTTTGGGATAGTGTTTATTGTAGTTGTAGGCCTGGGCATATTTATATCGGGTTTCAGCACGTTCCTGGCAGTAAATAAATTCTTACGCTTAAAAATATACGACCTTTATAGGTAAAATTCACTCAATCACTAACTCACTCATTCAATAATTAAATACATGGCACAAAAAATTACGCAACCGGCTACCCCGGTTAAAACAGCAGCAAAGCCGACTGCTAAGACCGATTCAAAACCGGCAAGCTTTGTTTTTGATAAAAGCAATTACACTTGGTTAATCATAAGCATAGCCGTAGTGGCGTTTGGTTTCATCCTGATGTCGGGCACTACCGATATTTATAGCAATACAAAAATTGTTGTTGCCCCTTTAGTAGTATTGGCGGGGTTTGGTTTGGGCTTTTATGCTATCCTGAAAAAACCTTCGGCTAACGCATGAGTATAATACATGTTATCATCCTGGCAATTATTGAAGGGTTGACAGAATTTTTGCCTGTGTCGTCAACCGGTCATATGGTTGTTGCCAGTGCGTTAATGGGTATTGGCGACGATACTTTTGTTAAGCTTTTTGAAATAGTTATCCAACTGGGTGCGATACTGGCCGTGGTGGTTTTGTATCTAAAACGCTTTTTCCGTTCCATCAACTTCTACATTAAATTAGTTGTGGGCGTTATACCTGCGGTGATATTAGGTGTATTATTAAAAAAACAGATCGAAGGATTATTGGGTAGTCCGCTGGTGGTGGGTATCGCTTTACTGGTAGGTGGTGTTATCTTGCTTTTTGTTGATGAGTGGTTCAATAAACCTACCATTACCGAAGAAAAGGATATCAGTTACCTTACTGCATTTAAGATAGGTTGTTTCCAGTGCCTGGCTATGATACCCGGTATCTCGCGTTCGGCATCATCGATAGTGGGCGGCATGTCGCAAAAGCTTAGTCGTACTGCTGCTGCCGAATTTTCTTTCTTTTTAGCGGTACCAACCATGTTTGGCGCTACCGCGAAGGACCTTTGGGATTTCCATAAAGATAACCCGAACTTATCATCGGCTACCATACACGGCTACATTGTAACGCTGATCATAGGTAGCGTTATAGCTTTTATAGTTGCGTTATTGGCTATACGTTCGTTTATTACTTTCCTTGAGCAAAAAGGATTTAAGTTGTTTGGCTGGTACCGTATTGTAGCAGGGTTGGCAGTTATCATATTGTTTTACACCAGCAATGCTTTGCATAATAAGGATGCACAGCCATCAGTTGATAAGGCTAAGATTGAATTGAAAAGTGAGGGGCAATCAAGCCATAGGATATAGTTTAATTTATTGATCAATAGATTTTCAATAGCGATGGGTTTAAAAACCCATCGCTATTTTTGTTTATGGTCCACTTTTATTTTATTAAAACTAAACGCGTATCTTTATGTAATCGAAAGTGTATGGATATTGCATTAAAATATAAGATAGTAGAAAAGATCATCCAAAGTGAGGATAATGCATTGCTTAGTGAGGTAGGCGCAATATTGGGGGTATCACAAACTGATTTTTGGCACAAGTTGCCTGAGGAAGTTAAACAATCAATTAATGATGCCAAGGCGGAGTTAGACAGAGGCGAGGGTATTCCACATGATAACGTTATGGCTGAAATAAAGGAACGTTTTTTAAAGTCCTGATATGCCCGCTCATCCTATTACCTGGTCGCCTAAAGCCAGAATCACTTATTATAAAATTTTAGAATATCTTGAGGAAAACTGGACGACAAAAGAACTGACGGCTTTTATCAAAGAACAAAACATCGAATTATTGATTTTTTGGGATAATCGGCAAGATCCTGCTAAGCTGAAACTAAAATAATTATTGTAACCCATTTGACTACCCGCGTCTCCCAACAAGGCAACTAAAATCTTACCTTTGCCGTTTATTAAACTGAATGATATTGGACGTTCAACATCCCAAAAAAAAGGAATTTGATTTTGCCGCCGGCGAACTGCTGCTGGTTAATAAACCCTACGAATGGACCAGCTTTGACGTGGTTGGCAAACTGCGCAATGCCTTTAAGCCATTAAAACTAAAGGTAGGTCATGCCGGTACGCTCGATCCATTGGCTACCGGGCTGCTGATTATCTGCACCGGTAAAATGACCAAGCAGATAGATACCTTCCAGGCCGAGGAAAAGGAATATACCGGTACCATGATATTAGGGGCTACCACGCCTTCGTACGATATGGAAACCGAACCTGATGCAACGTTCGACATTAGCTATATTACTGATAAGCAAATAAAAGCTACCTGTGCCCAGTTCACTGGCGACATACAGCAATACCCGCCTGCGCATTCGGCTATAAAAATTGACGGAGAGCGGCTGTACGAAAAAGCCCGTCGCGGTGAGGATGTGGAACTGAGACTTCGCAATGTTACCATATCCGAATTTGAAATAACCCGCATCGAATTACCTGAGGTTGATTTCCGCGTGGTGTGCAGCAAGGGTACTTATATCCGCTCGCTAGTGCATGATTTTGGCAAGGCGCTTAACAATGGCGCATATCTTTCAAAACTAAGGCGCACACGCAGCGGCAACTATCATGTAGCCGATGCCTGGGAGGTGATGGACCTGTTCAATTTTATTAAGGAACAAAAAGCAACCAAATCCGACATCGAAATTCCGACATCCGAAATATGAAGATCTACCATAATATCGATGAATTTGTTCCGGTGAATAATGCGGTTGTCACTATCGGCACTTTCGATGGCGTACACCTGGGGCACCGTAAGATCATATCGCGTATAAAAGAACTGGCGGAAGAATGTGGCGGCGAGTCGGTTATACTTACTTTTTTTCCGCATCCGCGGATGATATTGCACCCCGAGGATGAAAGCCTTAAACTTATCAATACCATTCACGAAAAAGCTACGCTGTTAGAAGAATTAGGTGTCGACCATTTGATTATCACCCCCTTCTCGCGCGATTTCTCCAACCAGGAACCCGAAGCCTACATCCGCGATGTACTGGTGAATCGAATAGGCACCAAAAAGATCGTGATAGGATATGACCACCGTTTCGGTAAAGACCGCCAGGGCGATTTTGACACCCTGCTTAAACTATCCACCGTTTATAACTACGATGTTATCGAAATACCCGAGCAGGATATAAATGATGTTGCCGTAAGCTCAACCCGCATCCGCGAAGCCTTATTAGGCGGGAATATTGAATTGGCGAATACGTTCCTGGGCTACCCGTTCTTTATTACCGGGAAAGTAGGTCGTGGCGATAAGATAGGCCGTACCATTGGCTATCCTACGGCTAACATTGTTATTGAAGAAAGCTACAAGCTTATCCCGTCCGACGGCATATTTTCGGCTATAGTAAACATCAATGGCACCGATTATAAAGGCATGGCCTATATCGGCACACGGCCAACCATTAACGGCATTACCCGCAACATCGAGGTAAATATTTTTGATTTCGATACGGAAATTTACGGGCAAGAGGTAAGTATGCAGTTTCTGCATTTCGTTAGAGGGGATATTAAGTTTGAAGGGCTTGAGCGGCTTATTGTGCAATTGGCGAAGGATAAGGAAACGGTACTGGGGTTGTTAAATAAATAGACCGGGCTTTTTATCAGGCTAAGGTACGACGGAATCTCTGTCGAACTGTACCAGGCTAATGCGAGGTTTACCTATCTTTTCAACTGCTGCCGCTGTGGCTTTCTTTTCTCTAGAAAAAAAACAAAAGTTCAAGACAAAGGCCACGCTTCCCCCCGCTCCGTAGGAGTCCTTCGGACAGGCCAGACTCCCAGGCCCGCAACCCTTTGTCGAGGCCATTGCGCTTTTTTGTTTCTTATTTTTTGTCACCATATTCAAGATTACAAACGGATGTATTTGCGTTAGATTGAAATGGATACCGGCTGCGGGAGGGATGGTGCATCGGATACGCCTAAGGTCCGAGGGCGTATGAATGTAAAGCCCGGCCCGCAGGGAAACGCCCTTTTAATAAGTCAAAAGTTTAAAGTCAAAAGCTGTAACCGAATCACCAACCTCGCCACCCGGACCACCACCCTAAACCCACCCTGCAAAAACCTTTCCCCTTTAACCTTTCGCCTTTAACCTTTATTCCCTACTTTTGCCGCTGATACTGACGAACAAACATGAGCGAAGAGAGATCATTAAATTTTATTGAGGAGATAGTTGAAGAGGATTTAGCCGCAGGCAAGAATAATAGCAGGGTGCTTACGCGTTTCCCGCCGGAGCCGAATGGATATTTGCATATCGGGCATGCGAAGTCGATTTGCCTGAACTTTGGTTTGGCGAAGAAATATAACGGCCAAACCAACCTGCGTTTTGATGATACCAACCCCACAAAAGAGGAAGTTGAATACGTGGATAGCATAAAGGCAGATGTAAAATGGCTGGGCTTTGAATGGGCCAATGAGCTGTATGCCTCGGATTATTTTGATACGATATACAACTTTGCCGTTACGCTAATAAAAAAAGGACTGGCTTATGTTGATGATAGTACCGCCGAAGAAATATCGACCCAAAAAGGTACGCCAACCGAACCGGGCACACCCAACCAATACCGCGACCGCAGCGTTGAGGAAAACCTGCAATTGTTTGCCGAGATGAAGGCCGGTAAATATCCCGATGGCGCTAAGGTGCTAAGGGCCAAGATTGACCTGGCATCGCCCAACATGCATATGCGCGACCCTTTGATGTACCGCATAAAACACACGCATCACCACCGCACAGGCAACGATTGGTGCATATACCCGATGTATGATTTCGCGCATGGGGAGTCGGATGCTATTGAGCATATCACGCATTCGATATGTACGCTGGAGTTTATCCCGCACAGGCCGCTGTATGATTGGTTTATTGAGCAGCTGGAGCTGTTCCCCTCAAAACAATATGAATTTGCCCGCCTTAACATGACCTACACCGTAATGAGCAAGCGCAAGCTGCTGCAACTGGTTGAGGAAGGTTTTGTTGAGGATTGGGACGACCCGCGTATGCCTACCATAAGCGGTTTGCGGCGCAGGGGATACACCCCGGCATCCATCCGCGAGTTTTGCGAGCGCATTGGCGTTGCCAGGCGCGAGAACATGATAGATGTGAGTCTGCTTGAGTTCTGCATCCGCGAGGACCTGAATAAAACCGCCTGGCGCCGTATGGCTGTGCTCGACCCAATAAAACTGGTGTTAACCAATTATCCGGACGGACAAACGGAGATCATGAGCGGCGAAAATAATCCTGAAGCCGAGGATGGCGATGGCAGTCGTGAGTTCCCGTTCAGCAATGAGCTATGGATAGAGCGCGAGGATTTTATGGAAGAGCCGCCGAAGAAATTCTTCCGCCTTGGTGTTGGCCTGATGGTGCGCCTTAAAAACGCCTACATTGTGCGCTGCGACAGCTTTGTTAAGGATGCTGATGGCAACGTAACCGAGGTGCATTGCAGTTATCTGCCTGAATCGAAATCAGGTAATGATACCAGCGGCATTAACGTTAAGGGTACTATCCATTGGGTAAGCGTACCACACGCCAAAGAAGCCGAGGTGCGTTTGTATGATCGTTTATTCCAGGTTGAGGACCCATCGAACGAGGATGGTGATTTTAAAGAGTATTTGAATCCTAATAGTCTGCACATTATCAAAACCGCTTACATTGAGCCAGAACTGGCCAAAGCAGAAGTTGGTGTTGGTTACCAGTTTATGCGCAAGGGGTATTTTACGTTGGATAAGCATTCGACGCCTGAGAAGTTGGTGTTTAATCGCACGGTTACTTTGAAGGATGGGTGGGTGAAGAAATAAGATTGTAATAATGCCTGCTTTGTCATTAAGCTAAGTAAATATCTTAAGCATTGCTCCAGAGGAGCAAAATGTTGGTAGCAAATTAAATGTAAAATGTTCAGCATGCCATCGGTATGCAACATAGCGAAGTTACGTACCTACGGCACGGTTCTTCTCATTAATTAATTTTCTACCAACATATAGCCCCTACGGGGCATATCTTATGTTTATATCAAATCCCGATTAATTCATACTACATAAAAAAGCCGCTCCAATTATGGGGCGGCTTTCGCTTTTTATTAAATCACTTAAACTACTTTTATTATTGAACCTGGAACGTATTGTGGAAGCTGGTACCATCAGGGTAATAACCTGAGATAACCAACAGCCCGTTACGGGTGCTTGAAATAGCACCATCCATATCGGCAATACTGTTTATAGGCTTTTTGTTGATGCTGGTAATAACCGAACCTACAGGTATCTCGGTATCATCAAACAAACGGCCGGGGCGAACCTGTGTCACCATAACGCCCGAATTTACATGGAACTTTGATTTCTGCTCCCTGCTTAGCGGTACAAAGCTTGCACCCAGTTTGTTGAACAATTCGGCAGATGATTTATTGCTGGCTACGTCGGCACGTGGGGGCAGATCGCCTTTAAGCGTTACACTGAAGTTCTTCTCGCTGCCATCACGCAATACGGTAAGGTTTATTTTATCACCGGGTTTTAATTCACCTACGCGTTCCTGCAGGTCTGATGATTCATAAACAGGTGAACCATCAACTTTAACAATCACGTCGCCTGCTTTTATACCGGCTTGCTCGGCACCGCCGTTAGGTACTATATCACGTACATATAACCCACTTGTTGCACTTGTTTTAAGCTGTGCAGCAATATCAGGATCTAACTCAGTGAAGCTTACACCAACATAACCGCGTTTTACGCTGCCGTATTTTTGAATATCGTTCAATACCTTTTTAGCCAGGTTGATAGGGATGGCGAAGCCATAACCTTCGTACGAACCGGTATGCGAAGCAATGGCCGAGTTAATACCAATCAACTCGCCCCTGGTATTTACCAATGCACCACCGCTATTGCCGGGGTTAATGGCAGCATCGGTTTGAATGAATGATTCGATAGCCTTATTTGCACTTGGCTGTTTATTGCTGGTACGGCCAAAAGGATTTTGTTGCTGGTCATCTTCATGCCCAATAATGCCGATGTTACGGCCCTTAGCGCTTACAATACCCGCTGTAACGGTTGATGTTAAATTGAAGGGGTTACCAACGGCTAACACCCATTCGCCCACTTTGGCATCGTCGGAGTTACCTAATTTTACAATAGGCAGGTTGGTAGCCTCAACTTTAATCAACGCAAGGTCGGTATTAGGATCGGTACCAATAACCTTTGCCTGGAAAGTGCGGTGATCATTCGTGTTCACGGTAATTTTATCGGCTTTATCAACCACGTGGTTGTTGGTTACTATATAGCCATCAGGCGAAATAATAACCCCTGAACCCGAAGCCATTTGCGGCCCCTGCTGCCGTGGCATCTGCTGGCCAAACATCTGGCCAAACATTTGCTGTAACTCGCTCTGATCTTCACCACCACTATTGTTTGAATAGGTTACTCTGATGTAAACCACCGCCGGTGTAACTGCCGCAGCCGCTTGTGTAAAATCAACTTCACCCGCCGAGGATGTTATTGGCGCTGAAGGGTTACTTGTAAAATAAACTTTTTGTTTGTCGGCAATACTCATATTGTCGGTGTACTTGCTCTCGGTCAATTTGTAGGCCCCAAGAGCCAAAGCCCCGCCTATAAAGGCTGTCAATAATGTTAAACCAAACTTTTTCATATGATGCACTTTTCTTTTGCTATTTTCTTTAACAATTCAAATATAATACCATATAGACTGCGGATGCAATAACTTGTTATTAAGTTTTTTGTTAAAAAATGTTAAAAGGCATTTTTTATACTTTGGGCGATAACGCTTAAACGTTTATTTAAGCAGAAAGCAGGTGCCATCATGACGCTTTCAGCTATATCATTGCAATGTCATTTTGGCAAACCGGCTAAATATCCTGCTAAAAAAGGCAGCTTAATACCTTTTGTAGCTACCTTAAATTATTTTGTACAGGGGGTTAAGCTTCGTCTTCTATCTGTTTAACGTCATCCTGCTCCAAATATTTTTGGTCCAGTTGCTTATTAGCTTTAGCGCCCAAACTTTTAATTTTTTCAGCGGTACGGGTGAGGTTACCGTTACCCTCAGTTAATTTATTGATAGCATTTTCATAAGCCCCCTGGCTTTGCTTGATATTTTTGCCGATACTCTCCATATCGCCTACAAAACCAACGAATTTATCATACATGGCGCCGCTAAGCCTTGCAATTTCCAATACGTTACGATTTTGGCGTTCCTGCTTCCAGATGCTGGCGATGGTGCGCAGCGTAGCCAATAAGGTAGATGGACTTACGATCACTACCCGTTTATCCCAGGCATCGCTGAATAACTCGGCATCTATCTGCACCGCGAAACTGAATGAGGATTCTATCGGTATAAACAGCAATACAAAATCGGGTGAATTGATCTGGTAAAGGTCGTGGTAGTTTTTGGCTGATAGACCTGATACGTGGCTGCGAATAGATTCCACATGGGCTTTGGAGAATAACTTGCGCTCTTCTTCCGTCTCACAGTTCACCAAACGCTCATAAGCTATCAGCGATACTTTGGAGTCAATTATTAAATGTTTTTCATCAGGCAGGTCGATAATAACATCGGGTTGCAGCCTGCTGCCATCCGCGCCTTGCAAACTTACCTGCATACGGTACTCCTGGTCCTTCACCAATCCCGAACGTTCCAACACACGCTCCAAGATCACCTCGCCCCAGTTGCCTTGTTTTTTATTGTCGCCCTTTAATGCTTTAGTCAGGTTCTGCGCCTCATTGCTGATGAGTTTATTCAGGTCCATCAACTGCGTAATAACCCCTTTAAGTGTATTACGCTCGGCGGCTTCCATGTTGTAAACTTTGTCTACCTTTTCTTCAAAAGCTTTAATGTTTTCTTTTAGCGGATTAAGCAGCACATCCAAATTAGCACGGTTGGTTTCCACAAACTTCTGCGACTTTTCATCCAGCAACTTATTCGCCACATTCTGAAATTCCAACTGAAACTTTTGTTGAATATCATTAATGGCCCTTTCCTGCTCGGTCAGTCTTTCCCGTTGGGCTTTGAACGATTCCTCGGCCTTCGCCATACTGTTTTTTTCAATCAACAGTTCCTGGTTAATTGTACTTAACTGGGCATCATAACGTACACGTTCGTCCTGTAATAATTTATCGGCTTTATCGCGCTCGGCTGCAAGGCCGGAAGCACGTTCTTCGGCTTTGGCTAAGGAGATATTAAGGGTAGTATTTACAGATTTTAATCGCCCCAATTCCTCCACCGAAACACCATCGGCCGACTTTGGTTTTTGCACGAACAAAAACACGGCTATCAATAAAATTATTACGGCGGCGACTAAAACAAAAACTTCCATTTGCAAAAAATATTAGCAAAACGAAGATAGAAAATTTTAATAAGGAAATAATACGCCGCTGAAAAAATAGCTTATTGTTTGGTGTCTTTTTCCACCCTTAACCCCACATCACTAATCTCATGCAGCGGGTTATCGCGCATATTCTGCTCAATGGCGAAATGATAAATACCCTTAGCCGGGAATCGATATGCCTGGCGGAATATCATCTGGTAATTGTACAAATTACCCGATCCATCACCCAGCCATTCGCCATCGGAATTGGCCAGTTTAAATTCCATGCGGTTAACGGCCGGTTTATTATCCGGCCCGGTTTGGTGCAGCAGGATAAATATGTTCGAATATTTATAATCATCGGTTACACGCACATTGAAGTATAAATTATAGGGCACCTTCTCATCATCTATCTTCACATCATACTTCACCAAATTACCGTACGACCAATTATGGTTATCTATTTCGGTATTTTTGTCGATAACCGCATTAGGGTCGCTGCACGAGCCCAATACCATTATCATAAATAAAGCAGGTAGCAGGTATATAAATTTAAATGCCCGTTTCATTGTTGTTATGCTGTTGGTCCGCCGGTATTTCCGCCGGGGCGGTTTTGGTTATTCTGATTTGGGCGACGGTGTTTATGGCGCCTGTTTGCGTTATTTCCCTGCGGTTTGTTACCATCGGGGCGCTGTCCTTCAGGCGCATTTCCCTCAGCCTTTTGCGGCCTGTTCCCATCCGGGCGTTGTCCTTCTGGTCGTGGCTGGCGGTTCCCGTCATTACGCTGGCCTTCAGGGCGCGGTGGCCTGTTGCCCTCTGGTCTATTACCTTCCGGCCGTGGCTGCCTGTTCCCATCACCTGCATTTGCCTGGCGCTGTTGATTGCCCTGTTGCGGCGCTTGATTCGGGTTACGGTTATTGCGGTTTTTGTTGTTGTTATTTTTCTTTTTGTTGTTGCGGCTGCGGTCATCCAAACGGGTAAGGCTGTCCTGGCCAACTACGTTTTCGTAATCAGGCTCTTTATCCTTAACAAATTTGTTCTCCAGTTCAGCAAGTTCGCCCAGGTCGGCAGGGATAATACCCTCCTTATTTTGCTGCTGAATTTCCTTTACCTTGGTTAAAGTCAATGGTATCCACGATTCCTCGCGTGGGTAGCTAAACCACATCAGCTTTTTAAATATATCAGTTTTTTGCAGGCGTGCATCCCCTTTTTCGGTTTTCAGCACATTCACATTATCGGGGATGTATTTAAGCGCATCCATATAAGTGTCGAGTTCATAATTCAAACAGCACTTTAATTTGCCGCATTGCCCTGCCAGTTTTAAGGTATTGAGCGAAAGGTTTTGATACCTCGCAGCCGAAGTTGATACTGTTTTAAAATCCGTTAACCAGGTTGAGCAGCACAATTCGCGCCCACATGAGCCAATGCCACCTAAGCGGCTTGCTTCCTGGCGCATGCCTATTTGCCGCATCTCTATCCTGATACGGAATTGCTCCGCCATTTTCTTGATCAGCTCGCGGAAATCCACGCGACCCTCGGCGGTATAATAAAATGTCGCTTTGGTTTTATCACCCTGGTAATCCACATCGCTCAGCTTCATGCTCAGGTTAAGTTCCAGTGCCAGCTTACGCGATTTGTGCATGGTTTCCCATTCCAAATCCTTAGCGGCTTTCCACTTTTCAACGTCGGCAACTGTCGCTTTGCGATATATCTTTTTGGTTACATCGGCTTCCTTTACACGGCGCTTAACCATTTGCATGCGCACCAATTCGCCGGTAACAGATACGTGACCAACATCATAGCCGCCGGTAGCGGTTTCAACCACTACAAGCTCGCCTGCTTCCAGGTAAATGTTCTCGCTGTTCAGGAAAAACTCTTTTCTTGAACCTTTAAATTTTACCTCGATAACCGGAAACGGTTTATAGTTTGTCGGCATGTCCATGTGCGACAGCCAATCGTAAACATCTAATTTGCTGCAGCCATTAGTAAGGCACGAGCCATTACTTTTGCAGCCAGCCGGTGAACATCCGCCCCCGGTTGAGCAACTTCCACATCCCATATTATTTGGTATATATTGTGTCCGCCGTTTGGCGGATCGTTTTAAACTTTAGCGTTTTTATAATTTGTAAAGATACATCTAAAAATAAAATTTTAGGATTTGCATTTCTCTCTACATGGTAATGTGCTTTTTCAAGCTCGGCGCTGATGGCCT
The DNA here is from genome assembly GCA_903915155.1 of uncultured Mucilaginibacter sp. Classification (GTDB taxonomy): domain Bacteria; phylum Bacteroidota; class Bacteroidia; order Sphingobacteriales; family Sphingobacteriaceae; genus Mucilaginibacter. Next base: position 32,035 of record CAIWRU010000114.1, on the reverse strand, counting down.
GTGCTTGCGAAATGTCCATTACATTGGTCATTTTTTGTGCCGTTTCCAGCTCTTGCGCCGGTAAATGCACCAGGTTTCCTGCCCCCGCCATCAGCAAACAACACTCTCGTATAAAGCTGATGCCGTACCGCAAAAAGTTCTTTTGATTCTCGCGGCCCATCTTGGCTAACTGGTCAACAAAGCTCAATACTTCCAGCCCTTTATTGGCAAAACACAGGCGCAGCCAATCCACAAATATTTTATGGTACCCCTTGTTTTCCTGCTGTAGCATTGCCAATGCCTCGGTTAAATTACCATTGGCTAAATAGGCAATTTCAGCAGCGGCATCCTCGGTTTGGTTATATTGGGCGATGAGGGTTTCCTTGATCTCCTCATATCCCAATGCCGGGATTTTGATCAGCTGCGTACGCGAAAGGATAGTGTTTAGAATCTGATCCTGGTTTTGGGCCACGAGCAAAAACAGCGTATTTGGTTGGGGCTCCTCAATTATTTTCAGTAGCGCGTTTCCTTCTTTATCCAAATACTCAGGCAACCAAAGTATCAAAACCTTGTAAACCGATTCAAACGGCTTAAGGCTAAGTTTTTTTATTATCTGGTGGCACTCAGCAATGTTGATGTTGGCCTGTTTGTTTTCGGCATCCAGGTAATCGCGCCAAATATCCAGGTTCAGATAAGGGTTCGCCAAAAACGCTTCGCGCCATTGCTCAATAAAAGTAAGCGCGTTATCATCCTTATGTTTGGCAAAAAAAGGATAGGAAAAATGCAGGTCGGGGTGCATCAGTTTCTGGTATTTGCGGCATGCCGAGCATACGCCGCATGAATCATCGGGCCGCTTATCCTCGCACGACAAATATTGTGCGTAGGCTACAGCTAATGCCAAACTTCCCGATCCCTCCGGCCCCAAAAAAAGTTGCGCGTGACTAACCCTGTTCTCATTAACCGAGTTGATCAAACGTTGTTTTATGGCGGCTTGCCCTACTATTTCTTTAAACTGCATTGGTGCAAAATAGCAATTTGATATGAGATGATATGATGTTGGAACGGCTTTTTTACAAAAAGGTGCTAAAACTACTATCTTTGGGCATGCGCCAGTTAATCTCATATCTCACATCTCACATTTCATATCTGCAATGAGAATAATGGCCTTCGACTACGGAACCAAGCGCATAGGTATTGCGGTTACCGACCCATTGCAGATCATAGCTACAGGATTGGAAACCATACATCCGCAGCATATTGTTGAGTATTTAAAAAAGTACCTGCAAACCGAGCAGGTGGAGCGCTTTATAGTGGGCGAACCAAAGCAGATGGATAATACCCCCTCGCAATCGGCGGTGCATGTTAAAGGATTTGTGACCATCCTTAAAAAAAACTTCCCCGGTATACCTGTTGAAATGCTCGATGAACGCTTCACCTCAAAAATGGCGTCGGCTACCATTGCGCAAAGCGGTATGGGGAAAATGGACCGGCGGAACAAGGAATTAGTGGACACCATTTCAGCCACTATCCTTTTACAATCTTGGATGGAACAGAAGCGCTTTTAAATAGATATTTATATGTAAATCAATGATTTGACATTATAAAAATCCCATTAAATTTAAAATACTTACCTTTGCCGCATGGAAATCCTGCCTGATGACCTGCAACACTATTTGGATGAGCACTGCGAACCGGAACCGGAAGTGCTTAAAAAAATAAACCGCGACACCTATTTAAAGGTGTTGAAACCGCATATGTTATCGGGCCATTACCAGGGAAGGCTGCTGAGTTTTTTAAGTAAAATGATGCAGCCGAAACGGATATTGGAGATAGGTACCTTTACAGGTTACGCCACTATTTGCCTGGCCGAAGGCTTAACTGAAGATGGTATTATTCATACCATTGAGGTAAACCGCGAGATGGAGGAAATGCTTAATTCACATTTTAAACTAACAAATGTGGATAAAAAGATAAAGCTCCATTTTGGTGAAGCCATACAGGTTATAGCAACTTTGCAGGATGAAATATTCGACATTGTGTTTATTGATGCCGATAAAAAGAATAATTATACTTACTTTGAATTAATATTACGCAAGGTTAGGTCCGGAGGATTAATAATAATTGATAATGTTTTGTGGAAGGGGAAGGTTTACGGTGCTGAAAATGACACCGATACACAAACAATTCGCAAACTAAATGACCAGATTTCCGTAGACAATAGAGTTGAGAAATTGATTCTTCCTGTACGTGACGGAATACTGCTCATCAGAAAAAAATAATTATGAAGAAAATCTTACTGATAACAGCACTGTTAATCTCAACTTTAGCCGCATCGGCTCAAAAAAACACATCTGTTTCGTATATCGATAAGTTTAAAGCTGATGCTATCCGCATTATGCAGGAAACCGGTATACCCGCAAGTATAATTTTGGGTGTTGCTATGCACGAATCGGCTTGCGGTAACAGCGCCATAGCGCAAAATTTAAACAACCAGTTCGGTGTTAAAGGTGGCGGCACTTCAGTTTACTATAAACACAAGAAAAAAGTAAGGTCATCATATAAACAATATAGCTCAATCACAGAATCATTTGAAGATTTTGCCCGTATCATGACCGAGCGCAAACAATTCAGCCACCTGGCCGATCAGTTTACGCAGTACGATTACGTAGCTTGGGCCAAAGGCATACAACGCAGCGGTTACGCCAGCAGCCGTAAATGGGCAGCGCAGGTTTTGGGCCTGATTAATAAGTATAAACTGTATGACCTGGATCAAACCCCGGCCAATCAGCCACCACTGCTTCAACCGGCACCTGACCCAACCGACCCAACAGGTTTACAACCCAAAATGGCTAACAATCAGTAAAAAATACATTTAAAGTATTATTTTGGCTGAACTTATTTCCTAAATTAAGGTTTAGCCCACTATGCGTAAAACACTAATTCTTTTTGCCGCCGTAATATTCATCAGTTCCTGCTCGGCGCGCAAAGGCACCATCAGCAACCGCGATGCTTACCGAAATAATATAAATATCCAGCGCGATCACCACGATGCCATTTCCAATTACCAGTCGTACACATCGTTACAATATATCGACCGTTTTAAAACCATCGCTATACAGGAAATGAACTTATATGGCATCCCCGCCAGCATCACACTGGCACAGGGTTTATATGAATCGGGCAGTGGTAACAGCGAACTGGCAAAAAACGCGAACAATCATTTCGGCATAAAATGCACCAGCGATTGGACAGGTAAAAGTTATTATAAGGATGATGACAGCCATAATGATTGTTTCAGGGTTTATGATACACCAGAACAATCGTTTAGAGACCATTCAAACTTTCTGAAACGAAAGAACTACGCCCACTTGTTCGAGCTTGATAAAAACGATTACCAGGGCTGGGCTTATGGCTTAAAGGCGGCGGGCTATGCCACTAATCCCAAATATCCGCAGCTGATCATCGGCATCATCCAAAAATATAACCTCGACCAATATGACAGGCCGGAGGGCGAAGTGCAAAAAATTAAGCGCGAAGACAGGGTACTTAACCAGATAGATCAGAATATTGGAAAAGCCGCAAAAGATTCGATCATACAAACCACACCAGCCAGCAAATTATACACCGTACAGCAGGGCGACACACTATATAACATATCAAAGCGTTTTGGACTTACCGTTGATGAATTAATGGGCCTTAATAATTTGAGCGACAACAATATTAAAATAGGGCAAAAGTTGGTGGTAGTAAAATAGTGATGTTAAGAAGTGTTAAATAGTATATATGTGCCCCGGCGAACGTTTAGTTTTAGCGTTGCTATGAAATATTTGTTGTTGATGTTATTTGCCGGAAGCTTTGTTAGCGCCTTTGCACAGGAAAAGCATATTGATGGGATTGTGGTTGATAAATACACTAACGACCGTATAGCCATAGTTAACATAAGGAATGTAACCGCGGGCAATGATATTTATGATAACCTGAAGGGTGAATACAATATTGCTGCCAGTATTGGTGATATATTAATATTTTCTAAAGATGGTTATTATCCCGATACCTTAAAGGTTGAAAATTACGACTCTCGGGCAGTATACCTTAAACGTACTGCCATACAATTGAATGAAGTCTCCATTCGCGATACCGTTTTAAACCCGCAAGCAAGGCTTGCCGCCACCAAACGCGATTATAACAAAGTTTATGGCTCGCTCGCTAATAAGGATTTACTCTCCCTATCACCCGGCGCAGGTGTAGGTTTAAGCATTGATGCCCTTTGGAATAGTTTTAGCCGCAGTGGCCGCAATGCCGAGCACTTAAGAAACGAGATACAGAGCGATTATTACCAAAATGTAATTGATTACCGCTATAACCGCACTTTTGTGGGCAAAATAACCGGCCTTAAAGACGGGCAGCTAACCGAATTTATGCGCCGTTACCGCCCCGGTTATTGGTTTGCAGCTAACGCCAGCGAGTATGACTTTATTACTTACATTAAAGCTAATTATAAACGATACCTGCGGCGGCAAAAAACATATTCATTACAAGCGTTGCAGCCTGCCAAATAAAATTTGGCCCGGGTTAAAATAAGCATAGTTGCTAAGCCGTTATATAATTTTTACTTAAACTTTTATAAAAAAAGCAGATTTTAGCTTTTCTTTGCAACAATATGTTTAAAAGAAGCCCCTGGTTGTTTTTTTTCCTATTCCTTACTGGCACTATTTCTGCCATTGCACAACCCACCGATACTATCAGGAAAGATAGCGTAAAAGTTGACACTAACCTTATAAACAAGTATAGGCTCGATCCACGCAGGAATGCATTACCGGTCCGTAGCAGGCCTGTGGTCATCAGCCCCGAAATGATACCCGTAACCCTGCCCGATTATAAATTCAGCTATTGGCACAAATGGATTATCTTTAATCTTAATTTTAACCAGGCCGCGTTTAGCAATAACTGGACCGGTGGCGGCATAAGTTCAATAGCGCTAAACACTAACTTTGATTTTAAAGCTGAGTATAATAAATCGCCGCTTAATTACACCACCGAACTTAACCTTGTGTATGGGACATCGGAAGTAAAAGGGCAGGGGGTTCGCAAAACAAACGACCGTATATTTTTTGATAATAAAATAGCTACTCAACTATCAAAAAAATGGTTGTTCTTTGGGTCATTAACATTTGAATCGCAGTTTGCTAATGGTTATAATTATCCCGGCGACACTATCAAACCGCAAAAAATATCGGGTTTTATGGCCCCTGGTTACCTTACCGAATCTGTCGGCTTTGAGTATAAGCCCTCTAAATTTTTCGACCTTCGCTTAGGTACCGGTACAGCCAGGCAAACTTTTGTGCTCGATAGAAAGATCCATATGTACCAAACCGATAACTACGGGGTGGATACCAACAAAACCGTATTAAATCAGTTGGCTTTCCAGGCAGTCGCCACGTTGGATAAAGATATAATGACCAACGTACATTTAAACCTGCGCTACAACCTGTTTGTGCCGTACGGCGAAGACCAGTCGTTTGTAAGTCACCGAATTGATGCGATATTAACAGCTAAGATTAATAGGTTAATGGCTGCTACCGTTAACGGCACATTCCTTTACGATAAAAGCACCGCACCCAAGCCACAAGGAACTGAAAGCGTTGGCTTAGGGGTTATCTATAAATTTCCGTAAAAAAGCATAATTGTTTCCTGGTAAATTCAAACTCGCCTGATTAGAGGGTTGGTGGGTTTCAATACAAAATCTTACCTTTGCCGGTTGTAAATAAAAGATAAAGAGAGTTAAATAATGTTTGAAAATCTTTCGGATAAACTCGACAGGGCATTTAAGGTTCTGAAGGGTCAGGGGACAATTACTGAAATAAACGTGGCCGAGACCATGAAGGAGATACGCAAAGCCCTTCTTGATGCCGACGTAAACTATAAAACCGCCAAAACATTTACTGATGATGTAAGGCAAAAGGCATTAGGCGAAAACGTATTGACCGCCGTATCGCCGGGGCAGTTACTTACCAAAATAATGAACGATGAACTCGCTGCCTTAATGGGCGGCAGCGCATCTGAACTTACCTTCCCTGCTACGCCAACCATAATTTTAATCGCGGGCCTTAATGGTGCGGGTAAAACCACGTTTACCGGTAAACTGGCTAACTATTTAAAAACGCAAAAGAATAAAAAGCCATTATTGGTTGCCGATGATATTTACCGCCCTGCAGCTATTGATCAGCTGGAGGTTTTAGGCGAGCAGATAGGCGTACCCGTTTATGCTAACCGCGAATCAAAAGATCCAATTGCCATTGCACGCGAAGGCATCGCGTTAGCAAAACAAAATGGGCACAACGTAGTAATCATAGATACCGCCGGCCGTTTAGCTATTGACGAGGCCATGATGGTGGAAATTGAGCAGGTAAAAGACGCTGTTAAACCACACGAGATATTGTTTGTGGTGGATTCCATGACCGGCCAGGACGCCGTGAATACTGCCAAGGTGTTTAATGATCGTTTGGACTTTACCGGTGTGGTATTAACCAAGCTTGATGGCGATACCCGCGGTGGTGCTGCATTATCAATAAAATCTGTTGTTAATAAGCCGATAAAATTTATTGGTACCGGCGAAAAGATGGAAGCCCTGGACGTGTTCCACCCCGAGAGGATGGCGTCGCGTATTTTGGGTATGGGCGATGTGGTATCGTTGGTTGAACGCGCCCAGCAGCAATTCGACGAAAAGGAAGCCGCTGAACTACAGAAGAAGATCCGCAAAAACAAATTCGACTTCAACGATTTTTACAGCCAGATACAGCAGATCAAAAAAATGGGTAACATGAAGGATTTGATGGGTATGATACCCGGTGTTGGCAAAATGATGAAGAATGTTGAGGTAGATGATAACGCATTTAAAGCGATCGAGGCCATTATACAAAGCATGACGCCTTTTGAAAAAGAAAACCCCGACAGCATAAACCAAAGCCGCCGCAACCGCATTGCCAAAGGCGCCGGTACCGACCTTACTGAAGTGAACCGCCTGATAAAGCAGTTTGACGATATGCGCAAGGTGATGAAGCAAATGAGCAACCCCGCGGCCATGGCCAGCATGATGCGCAGGATGCCGAAGATGTAGCCCCCCAGCCCCCTGAAGGGGGAGTTTAAAAATTTAGAAGCCTTAAGAAATAAAGGCTTTTTTTGATTTTTAGATAACCTGTTGTAAAACGTCCAACTATTTTTTAGAAATTGCAGGCTTAACTACCTCATAAAAGTATCTATGCGCACACCCCGTCTTTTATATGCCTTCCTTTTATTGCTGTTGGTATCATCAGCCAAAGCCCAAACCATCTTCCCCGATATTGATGTGCAGCATTACACCTTCGCCATAACCCTTAATGACGAGGATAATAACATAAGCGGCAAAGCAACCATCGAGATAAAATTTCTGAACGGCGTTTCGCAGTTTAAACTCAACCTGGTTAAAAAGAACAGCAGCGGCAAGGGCATGCTGGTTACTGAAATTACTGAAGGCCAAAAAAAGCTGAAATTTAACCAGGACGACGATGTGGTAAATATAATTTCTTCAGCAAAAAAATACAGCAAACACAGCTTCACTATAAGCTATTCGGGTGTACCTGCCGATGGGTTGATCATATCACAAAATAAGTTTGGTCACCGTACATTTTTTGGCGATAACTGGCCCAACCGTGCCCTCAACTGGCTGCCCTGTGCCGATTACCCGTCGGACAAAGCAAGCGTTGATTTTTTAGTTACCACGCCCGATCATTACCAGGTGGTATCCAATGGCGTAAAAGTATTGGAAACCACCATGCCCAATCATACCAAACTAACCCACTGGACGGAAAGCGCGCCCCTTGCCCCTAAAGTTATGGTAATTGGCGTGGCTGATTTTGCTATTCAGCAGTCGGGCAATGTAAATGGTGTACCTGTTTATAGCTATGTTTTCCCAGAGGATAAGGAAATTGGTTTTAAGAACTATGCTTACGCACCCGATATTCTGGCCTGGTACGATAAAAAGTTTGGGCCTTTTGCTTTTGAAAAGTTAGCCAACGTACAGTCAAAAACCATATATGGCGGCATGGAAAACTCGAGCGCTATTTTTTATTATGAAGATTCGCCCGAGGCCGGGAAAGCTGACGAAGAGTTGATGGCGCACGAAATAGCCCACCAATGGTTTGGCGATGCTGCCGGCGAAAAGACATGGGCCAACCTTTGGCTAAGTGAGGGCTTCGCAACTTATATGACGAATTGCTATTTAGAGCATAAATATGGCACCGATACACTAAAAAAACGTGAGGAAGCCGACCGGAAAACCGCTATCGGTTTTGAGAGCAGGCATTCAACCCCGGTTGTTGATAGTACTGTAAAAAGTGATTTTAAACGGTTACTCAACCCCAACAGCTACCAAAAAGGCGGCTGGGCGCTGCACATGCTTCGCCGTAAACTGGGCGATACTTTATTTTGGAAAGGCGTACGCACCTACTATGCAAAATACAACGGGCACAACGCCAATACCGCTGATTTTGAACGTGTAATGGAGCAAAGCAGCGGGCAGGATCTTCACCAGTTTTTTAAGCAGTGGCTTTACACAGCGGGTCACCCGGATATGAAAGTGATCTGGAGCTATAATTTGGATGAAAAAGCGGTTCATGTTACCTTTATTCAGAAACAAACCATGTTATTTAATTTCCCTTTGGAATATAGTATTGACGGAAGAATATATAAAATCAACATCGCTCAAAAGGAAACAAGCGTAAGCATAGCATCGGTAACAAAACCTGTTAATATTGTTATGGATCCTGATGTTAATTCATTCGCAAGTTTTGAGACGATCGCGCAATAAAAATTCCGGTATAATTTATTCCCATTTCACCGCTCAAAATAAATTACATAACTTACGCATTGATTAAACTTTATCATTGTGTTGGTTAAAACTTTTGGCAGCGCGGTTTATGGCATTGAGGCCATAACAATTACTATTGAGGTAAATATAAGTGGCGGAAAATTAATGTACGCTATTGTTGGTCTGCCCGATAATGCGGTGCGTGAATCGCTGCATAGAATTGAATCTGCATTGTCTTCCAATAGTTTCCGTATGCCACGGCAACGCATTGTAGTGAATATGGCACCTGCCGATATAAGGAAAGAGGGCTCGTCATACGATCTTACCATTGCTACGGCAATCCTGGCTTCATCAGGACAGATAGAAGCGGAAGACCTGGCCAAATACCTCATCATGGGCGAACTATCGTTAGATGGCAGCCTGCAGCCCATAAAGGGCGCATTACCTATCGCCATACAGGCGCGTAAGGATGGCTTTAAGGGCTTTATCCTCCCCAAACAAAACGCACGCGAAGCAGCCATTGTGAACGACCTTGAGGTTTATGGCGTTGAAAACATAAAACAAGTAGCCGATTTTTTTAATGGTAAGACCCAACTTGACCGCGAGATAGTGAACACCCGTGAGGAATTTTACAACAGCCTTTGCAATTACGACAGCGATTTTAGCGAAGTAAAAGGACAGGAAAATATAAAACGCGCATTGGAAATTGCCGCCGCAGGCGGGCATAACGTTATTTTGATCGGTCCGCCGGGTGCGGGTAAAACCATGCTGGCTAGAAGGTTGCCGTCTATTTTGCCGCCGTTGAGCTTGTATGAATCGTTGGAAACTACGAAGATACATTCGGTAGTGGGTAAGCTTTCGGCGGCGGATGCGCTGGTAACGGTGAGGCCGTTCCGGTCGCCGCACCATACTATTTCGGATGTAGCGCTTGTTGGCGGCGGTACTAACCCGCAGCCGGGCGAAATATCGCTGGCGCATAACGGCGTTTTGTTTTTGGATGAGTTGCCGGAGTTTAAGCGAAGCGTACTGGAAGTAATGCGGCAGCCCTTGGAGGAACGCAAGGTGACCATATCGCGTGCGCGTTTTTCGGTTGACTACCCTTGCAGCTTTATGCTGGTTACCAGTATGAACCCATGCCCCTGCGGCTACTATAATCACCCGGAGAAGGAATGTACTTGTCCGCCCGGAGCGGTGCAGAAATATATGAGCAAGATCTCGGGGCCGCTGCTCGACAGGATTGACCTGCATGTGGAAGTTACCCCGGTAAATTTTAATGAGCTGGCAAGCGACCGCCTTGCCGAAAAAAGCGAACTGATACGCGAACGGGTTATTGCCGCCCGCAACATTCAGCTTGAACGTTTTGGCGAACGCCCCGAATTGCATGCTAACGCCCAAATGAGCCCGCAAATGGTGCGCGACATTTGCAAAATCGACAACGCCGGCCAAATGCTGCTGAAAAAGGCCATGGAAAAACTGGGCCTTAGCGCCCGCGCCTACGACCGAATACTAAAAGTTGCCCGCACCATAGCCGACCTTGCCACCAGCGAAGAGATTAAACTGGAGCATTTGGCTGAGGCGATACACTTTAGGAGTTTGGACAGAGAGGGATGGGCTGGGTGATAAAAGGAAATTAAACTTGTAAACCAAATGAAACTTTATACTAACAAAAGGACCGTAATTATTATTGCAGTCTCGATTTTATTGGGCTTATTACTTTGTGTCTATATTCTTAACCAGCAAAGCGGTGCTCCAATAATCAATTATCTGCCTTACATTTTTGGGTCGGTTTTTTTACTTGGTGGCTTATATGGATTCCTTTTTTCTTTCAAAATATATAAACCACAATATAAAACAGATGATCAACAGATAAAAGTTGATGATTTATTAAAAAAGCGAGGTAAATCATTAAAGATGGGTTCAATAATCATGATCCTATATGGGGCATATAGCTTGATATGGCATGATCCAAATATGTATCGGCTTAATAGCAGCATTGAAAATAATGAATGGACTAATAAAGATAAAACTGCATTAATAGAAATGTGTATGAGGGGCTTAGGCGCTACAGCAAAAAAATACCCTCAAATCAGTTTGGATTATTGCACATGCTCGGTGGATAAAATAATGAAGTCTTTTAGTAGGGAAGAATATATTAACGATGCATCAAAGTCACCAGATGAGCAATATAAAATTGATTCACCATTTATTCAAGGATGTTTAATTGATTTTAGCCGTAGGATCGATAGTGCGAAAAAGCAAGGGAAGTGAAATTTATTTTATAATTCTGATTGGGCAGATAATCACTCACTGGCGCAAGTATGTCGGGCTGGCAAACGGGTAAAGGCTACTTGTGCCCCGTTTTCTAAGTTAAGCTGGAAGCTTAGATATTTTGGGATCAAGTTATCCTTAATTTGTCAAATACCAGGCAAATTTCCCAAACATGTAGCCCATATAGCAAACCAATATTGAAATTATAATTACCCAAATAACCTTGGTATAAATGCTGTTATTAAAATTAAGTTTTATTAGTAAAGCCATATCAGGATGGGTTTTACTTACTAATATACTATAAAAACTTTATTTAACAATTCAGCTTTTAATTTTAATATGTCAAAGAACAGCCCGGGTGCGGACATCGCGGAATACTTGCCGGGAATTATGCAAGTTACGAAGCGTAATAATGAAAACCACTGACACTGTTTTGTCAGTTGCTGATAATGAGGGAATTAAAATGCAATGTCGCCGTTAATTATTAAATTTGCATCACCATGAAAAAGCAAATTACTTATCTCATTACAATATTAACATTAGGTTTATCATTAATCGCCGCCGCCCAGGACGCCCCAAAAGCCGATCATGTTTCGCTTTACGTAAAGGACATGGCAAAAAGCGTGGAATTTTATGAAAAAGTAATGCTGTTCAAACCTCTGCCTGATCCTTTTCACAATGAACAACATCTTGTTTGGCTACGCAGCGGCGAGCATATCCAGTTGCACCTGATAGATGGCGCGAAAGATGTGCCCGAGCGTAATATTAACAATCATTTCGCTTACTCAGTGGCTGATCTTCAAGCCTTCATGAAGCATCTTGACGAAATGCACATAAAGTATGGCAACTATGGCGGAGAAAAAAAACCGCAAACCCGTCCCGATGGCGTAAAGCAAATTTATTTACAGGACCCGGATAATTACTGGATAGAGGTGAACGACGATAAGTTTTAGTATTGTAACATTATTCCCCTCCTCATAATAAGCTGCTGATAATCAATTTATAATGCTTACATTGTAAAAAAACCGGCATAAAGGTTTTTATTACCCTCCACTTAGGCATTGCCATTTTCTGCTGCGGCAATATTTAAGCTTTAAAGCTATACAGCATCTACCATGAGTAAAGACAAAAAATCTATGCCCAATCCTGTCGGGAAAAAGGGGCCGTCGGATTACCAGGCCGGTAAAAAATCATCAGCCAAAATTGAAATAGTACCTATCAGTAAAAAGAAGAAATAATGACAAAAGAAACAATGGAACGTGAGGCCAAAATGTATGTTTATGACCTGAACAACTGCGCCCGCGAGAATGGATTTAAAGCCGACGAGACCTGGGAATTCAGCCTGGCTACTGATACTGAAAAAGCTGTGTTGGAAAAGAAATACTTCCCCACTATATCGGCCAAAGTAATGCCCGAGTTTTTGTCGGAACTGGTGAACCTGGTAAAATCAAAATTACAACATGCTACCTACAACATTGAACGTGCCGGAACACATAACGTTAAAGAAAGCGGCCTTCAATATTTAATTGCTTATAACCCCGGCAGGCTAAGACATTAATGGCCTGTTTCGCGCCATAGCTTCCACCACGGGAGCCATGGCGCATCGTGATGCTCATAATGGTAACCAAAAAAGTAGCACGAGAAGAAAGCAACCACATGGTTTTTAGCCTGGCTGCGCGATTGGTGTTTGTTATTATGCTCGCCCTTATGGGGCAGGTACGTGCCAAAATAAAATAACTGCACTGTACTTAGTAACGATGGTACCACCCAAAACAATATCAGGTTTGCTTGCGGTATCCACAGCTTTAAAACATTGAACAATACAGCCATCACCACAATTTGCCATAGCGATAAATAGTTGCGGATAAAGCGTATATACCATTGGATGAAATTTCCGTTGTGATAATCCGGGTCTTCAGCCGTATGCACATGGTTGTGGTGCTGGTGGTGTTTGGTGTACAGCTTCGGGTACCAGAATGAGGCATACAGCAACGTACAAACATATCCCACCAAATTATTTAAGATTTTATTGGGCGATACCGAACCGTGCATGGCATCGTGCGCGGTAATGAACAGGCCGGTATACAGGTGCATTTGCACTAAAATAAACAGGTACAACAAAGGATTTGAAAAATCCACCCGCCATTGCATCAACAAAATAATGGATGTGGCCCAACAGATCATAACAAGCAAGGCAACGAATAAGCCGGTATGGGCTGGGGATCTTTGCATTACTATCTAACACGGTAGTAAGGGAAATGATTTATATTTTTCCGTATGCCGATAAACATCCCCTTGCGCCACCGCTAAAGCTAAGGGCGGCACGCGGTCAGGGGGCCGTGGGCTAAAACTTCTCCAGTTCCGCCTTTACTTCCTGCATCAGCCACATCGGGGTTGAGGTGGCGCCGGCTATGCCCACCTTATCGCCAGGGGAAAACAGGCTTTTATCAAGCTCACTTGACGATGATATAAAATAAGTATTAGGATTATTTTTTAAACATACCTCGTACAACACCTTGCCATTGGATGATTTGCGGCCCGACACAAAAACTATTTTATCAAACTGCTTAACAAACTTTGGCAGGTCCTTATCGCGGTTGCTTACCTGGCGGCAAATGGTATCATTGGCTTTAAGGTCGTAGCCGCGGGCTAGCAGTTCTTCCTTTATGCCATAGAACTTCTCCATGCTTTTGGTGGTTTGGCTATAAAGGGTGATGTTATGCGGCAGTTCTACATTATCAAGCTCCGCTATATCCTGGAAAACGAGGGCTTCATTATTAGTTTGCCCTTGCAGGCCAATAACCTCGGCATGGCCGTGTTTACCGAATATGAGTATCTTTTCGTTCGAGTCGAACGATGATTTAATGCGGTTTTGCAATTTCAACACAACGGGGCATGAGGCATCAATCAGCGTAATATTATGCTCCAAAGCAAGGCGGTAAGTATCGGGCGCTTCGCCGTGTGCGCGGATGAGTACCTTTTCATTATACAGGTTCTGCAACTCTGCATGTTCAATAATGCGCAGGCCCTTTGCCTTCAGGCGCTCGACTTCTTCATCGTTATGCACAATATCGCCCAGGCAATATAGGTAACCGTCCTGTTCCAGTATTTCCTCGGCCATGTCAATGGCGTAAACCACCCCAAAGCAAAAGCCCGAATCCTGGTCGATAGTAACCTGTAAATTATAGTTTCCCATTGCGCTACAAATTTACGGTAAAATAATACAGAAAAGAATACCTGTAGAGACGCAACACTTGCGTCTTATTATGAATATTCTGAGAGACGCGAGGTATCGCGTCTCTACAGTATCCAAAGGATAATGAAGAATAAAAACTGCACCAGCAAAAACACAGGTGCCACTATGCTTTGTTTTTTAAACTTAAACAGTTCAAAAATTGTAAGCATCACGGCGCTCACTAAAAACCAGCTTATATAATTTTTAAGGGGGATAATATCATGGTCCCAGCGCCAGTAGTTGTAGCGTACAGCAACTGGCTCAATAAAAGCATCGAGCAAAACCAATAGCAGCGCGCCCAATATTACGCGGATAATTACGCTGCGCACGCGGCTCCGTTTCATTAAAATTCCTGTTGAATAAACCAGTAAAAACCAGTTAACGCCTATAATGAAGGGTACGCCATCCAATTTTACGCCCAGTACATCGCTGTAAGCATAATCGCCAAACAAGTCTTTGGTATTTACGCCAACCCATTCGGCAATGTAGGCCAAAACATATATAATGCCTGCAAATGCAAATAACGAGCCCGTGGTTGGCCGGTGACTGCCGCATACTATAGCCAGCATAAACAGCAAATGCCAGGGTACCAGCATAAGGAAAAGCCCGTGCGAAAACGGGAGAAACAGGCCAATAATCCCTACTACATGAAACGCTACAACAGTAATAATAATTTTTTGTTGGTCGTCCCTTGATAATGCCTGGGTATTAAGTTTCAATCCTGCGGCCCTTCCAAACCGTTGTTTTGGTTAAATATTTTTGTATGGCTAAAAAAGCAATCAATGTAAGGTTTATCATTTGCACGGGGTGCAAAAGCACATTTAATAATGTGTTTTGGTGCGAAGATAATGAAATCATGATACGCGTTAACAAAATTAATCCACACATAAATAATATTAGCTGCGGATTTAGTGTGGTTATCACTATCATAGGGCCGCCAATAACTATTACCAGGTAAATTAATAGCGTAATTATACTATAATTAAATGCAGCCAGAAAATTTTTACTAAAACCGTTAACGGCTTCGGTATAATTTTTATACATGCGGCAACTGATCATGCCATTTGCCAGCAAAGCCTCGCCATTATAACCGGCTGATTTTACCGCGCGCATTATTTCAACATCTTCAACAACCCTTTCCTTAACCTGTTTGTGCCATTGCTGCTGGCGGTAAACGTTGGCATCAAACAACATGAACTGCCCACTTGCTGCGGCAACTGTGCTGTTTTTAATTAAATACACCAACCGTAGCGGTAACAGGTTCAATAAAATATAATGCATAAGGGGCACTACCAGTTTTTCGCCCAGTGTATCCATTTGCTGGTTGGTGAATAAACTAAGCAGGCCCAGCCGAAACGTGCGCATGCGGTGTACGGCGCTGTTTATTAAAAGGTTGTATACTTTGTCGTCGGCATCTAAAAACAAAAAATAATCACCTGCGGCGTGTTGGGCTAATTGGTAGCAGGCATAATTTTTACCCAGCCAATCGTAAGGCAGCGGTTCGCCTTTTATTACTTTAAACCGATGGTGCTTTGCCGCAAAGTCCGAGCAGACTTTGAATGTATTATCTTCTGAATTATCATCCAAAATAAGCACTTCGTAATTTTCATAGTCCTGGGCGACGATAGAACTTAGAAGGGTTAGTATATTGTCTTCCTCGTTACGTACAGGTATTAAAATCGACACTAAATGGTCGCTTGGCATTTTAATGTGCGGCAGCTTTGGGTTCGACATAAAATTGAACAGCGTTACCGTAAAGCGCAGTGCTAAAAAAACAAATGTTATATATATGGCAATGATCACTGTTCGACGTCAATTTCGGTTTGTAATTGTTTTGAAGCGTTGAAATGCTGCTGATAGGCATTTTGCAGTTCGGTTATGCTTTTACCGGCATAAATTACGTTTTCTGTTTTTAAATAAACAGTAGCCGTAGGTTTTATGTGTTTAAAATATTGAATAAAGGCGGCGGCAAGCACCAATTGAAATTTCCCCCGCGCTTTATCTATTATCCGTTGTACACCCTTTTCGAAATAGATATCTGCGGTAAAATTGGGATAGAGTCGTCCCTGCGGGAATATCAGTACAAGGTTGTTCGGGTCGTCTAACAGTTTTGCAGCATAGTCGAGCGACAATAATATATCCTTCGTGTTTTTATTTACCGAAAATGCGCCACCATATTTTAAAAAAGGTTCCTTGCGCGAAGTTTCTTCCAATAGCATTATATGAAATTTTTTTTTGAACAGTTGGTCGCCAACGCAAAAAAGCACCAGCGCATCCCAAAAGCTATAATGATTGGCTATGAGCAGGATAGACCTGTTTTTATCAACGTCGATACTATTAAATAAAAGTTGATGAAAGTGTTTCCCAACCCGCCATATTACGTAATTACGAAGAAACCAGTATATAATTGGGTTGTTTTTAGGCCGGATCATTCCTTGTTATGCGTTATTTTCCAAATCCTAGGTTTTCCACCGTTATCCGGATAATAAATACTGATATTTTCGCTGTAATCATACCCTGCAAATACATAATGCTTTTCGTTGTAAGCTTTTGTTAAAGGTTTATTTAATTTACAGCTATCGTAAACCGGGTATACCCAATATGGTGTATATGAGCCCGTTTTCCCATGTTTTAGTATCTTATCAAATTCGCCTATTCCTTTAAAAATAAAACATAGCCGCCCATCACCTTTAAGATCAACAAGTGAGGTTGGGCACTCTACATCTATTGCATCATTTTTACTATTACCAGGGTCAAAAACCATTTTGACCTTGTTATTTTCAATATTAATTATCGAAAACTCTATTCCATAACCAGCTCCATCTAAACCGCCCCAAAGTAATATTGCCGTATGTTTATTAGTTTTTTTAATAAAAAGCAAGTTTGAGTGAACAAGGTTTTTATTCCTTTTCAGAAACAAACTGTCAAAATTCGCCCAATACTGTTTGGCTTTAAATGACTGCTTTTGAAAGCCGGCCAGCTTTATGGTTATACGGTTAAAACTTCCGTCTAAACCATTATCGCTAAGAATGATCATATCCATCTTACCATCATTATTCAAATCAGTATATAAAGTTCTTATTGTTTTATAAACAGTAGTTTTTTGGGGCTTCTGCGACCATGCACTGATATTGGTAACTAACAAAATTAATAACAGGTAGTTTCTCATCGCTAAAAATGAATATTCTTTAAAATTATTTCCGTCGCACCGGTATTCTCTTTCACATAATCGCGCACTTTTTCGCAAATGGCTTTATAACGCACATTGTCTTCCACCAAATAAGCCACGGTACTTTTTAGTTCAGGTTCACTACTAATAGTAAAACCTATTTTTTGAGCTACCGTATCCCGGGCTTCTTTAAATTTTTCATAATTCGGCCCGAAAATAACAGGCAAGCCAAAAGCTGCTGCTTCTAACGTGTTGTGTATCCCTACGCCAAAGCCGCCGCCTATAAAAGCAATATCGGCGTATTGATACAGGGACGATAACATCCCAATGTTATCAATAATAAGCGTTTGATAATTGGTAAGCGGCAGGTGGGTGCCGTCAAGCTGCGAATACCTTATGGCCGAATTATCGGGAAGCAAGGCCATTAGTATATTTATCTTTTCTTCATTAATTTCATGAGGTGCGAATATGAATTTCCAGTCGGCATAATCTAATACCAGACTGGCTACCAGCTTTTCATCAGCGGGCCATGTGCTACCTGCAATAAATAATTTGTGATTATTTTTAAAACTATTTACAACCTGCAGCTCTTTGGGTGCCTGTGCGTTGGCCCATACCCTGTCGAACCGGGTGTCACCACTAACTTTTACGTTGTTTATGCCTATATTGTGCAGTAATTGTTTTGAGGCTTCATCCTGCACAAAAAAACAAGTAACAAATGTTAATATTTTACGATGCAAGGCCCCATACCACTTAAAAAACACCTGCTCCGGCCTGAATATGCCCGAAATAATGTACAGGGACACATCGCGCTGATTTAATTCATAAAAAAAATAATACCAGTATTCATATTTGGTAAAAATGGCTATTTCAGGCTGTATGGCGTCAATAAATTTACGGGCATTTGATGCCGTATCAAGGGGAAGATAATACACAGCATCGGCCAACGGCGTATTTTTCCGTATCTCATAGCCCGAAGGCGAAAAAAAGGTGACAACTATTTTTTTTTCGGGGTATGTTTTTCTAAAATACGCTAAAACTGGCCGTCCCTGTTCAAATTCGCCTAATGAAGCAAAATGAAACCAAACACTTTTTCCATCTTTTGCGTACAAGATGTTTTTTCTGCCATTTATCCAAAGCTTGGCCTTTTTATTGATAAAGGATGCAAAATAAATAGCAAAAAAATACAAACGGACGCCGATATTGTATATTAGTAGCATTAGATTTGATTGATTATCTTAGTCGCCATAAAAGTAATAACATATAATTACATTATACCCTTATGAAAATAGCTGTTGTAGGAACAGGATACGTAGGCCTTGTTACAGGCACATGTTTAGCAGAAACCGGGAACCAGGTTATTTGCGTTGATATAAATGCTGAAAAAGTAGAAATGATGAAGGCCGGCAAATTGCCAATATATGAGCCCGGCCTCGAAATACTTTTCCATAGGAACATCCAGGAACAAAGGCTTCAATTCACCACTAACCTTGCTGATGCGATTGCTGACGCAAAAATTATTTTCCTTGCCCTGCCAACCCCTCCGGGTGGTGATGGTTCGGCCGATTTGAGTTATGTACTTGGCGCAGCCAAGGATATAGCCAAGTTGGTTAAGGAATACAAGGTTATCGTAACCAAATCAACTGTACCGGTTGGTACTGCTGACAAAGTGAAAGCTGTAATGCAGGCAAATACCACTATTGAGTGCGCAGTGGTATCAAATCCCGAATTTTTACGGGAAGGTGTTGCTGTGGATGACTTTATGAAACCCGACCGCGTGGTTGTGGGTACCATGGACGAACGCGCCCGCAAGCTAATGGCCGAATTATATGGCCCTTACGTTCGCCAGGGTAACCCGGTAATATTTATGGACGAGCGTTCATCCGAGCTTACAAAATATGCGGCCAACTCATTCCTGGCCACCAAAATATCGTTTATGAACGAGGTCGCCAACCTGTGCGAACGGGTTGGTGCCGATGTTGACATGGTTAGGCGCGGTATTGGTGCCGATGAACGCATAGGCAAACGCTTCTTATTTTCGGGCATTGGTTACGGTGGCAGCTGCTTCCCTAAGGATGTACAGGCGCTTGGAAAATCGGCAGAAGAAAACAATTACGATTTTAAGATACTAAATGCTGTGATGGATGTTAATACCATACAGAAAAAAGTACTGGTTGAAAAAATGCGCGCTTATTACAAAGAAGGCTTAAAAGGCAAAAAATTTGCACTTTGGGGTTTGGCCTTTAAACCTGATACCGATGATATACGCGAAGCACCTGCTTTATACATTATTGAGGAATTACTGAAGGATGGAGCTACTATTGTGGCATTTGACCCCGAAGGTATGCCGAACGTTAAAAAATTGTTGGGTGATAAAATAGGCTACTCTGAAAATCGTTATGATGCACTTGAAAATGCCGATGCGTTACTTATAGTAACCGAATGGCCGGTATTCCGCACACCGGATTTTGACTTTATGAAGGAAAAACTGAAAGCACCTGTTGTGTTTGACGGTCGTAACCTGTACGACCTGGAAAGAATGAAGGACTATGGTTTTTATTATAACAGTATAGGCAGAAAAGTAATAGGCTAATGGCAAAACGTAAAATAGTATTGGTTACCGGCGCCGCCGGATTTTTAGGCTCGCACCTGTGCGACAGGTTTATAAAGGAAGATTACCATGTTATTGGTATGGACAACCTGATAACTGGCGACCTGCGCAATATTGAACATTTATTTAAGCTGGAAAACTTTGAGTTTTACCATCACGATGTTTCAAAGTTTGTGTTTATCCCCGGCGAACTGGATTATATACTCCACTTTGCTTCGCCGGCAAGCCCGATAGATTATTTAAAAATCCCGATCCAAACTTTAAAAGTAGGTTCATTAGGCACGCATAACCTGTTGGGTTTGGCACGCAATAAAAATGCCCGCATGCTTATAGCCTCAACTTCCGAAGTTTACGGCGACCCCAACATTAATCCGCAGCCCGAAGAATATTGGGGTAACGTGAATCCTGTTGGTCCGCGCGGTGTATATGACGAGGCTAAGCGCTTCCAGGAAGCTATTACTATGGCTTATCATACCTTCCACGGTTTGGAAACACGCATTGTGCGCATATTCAACACATATGGCCCACGTATGCGGCTAAATGACGGGCGTGTATTACCGGCTTTCATAGGCCAGGCCTTAAGGGGCGAACCGCTGACCATGTTTGGTGACGGCTCGCAAACCCGCTCATTTTGTTATGTAGACGACTTGGTTGAAGGCATATATCGCCTGCTGCACAGCGATTACGCACAACCGATGAACATTGGAAACCCTGACGAAATTACCATCCGCCAGTTTGGTGAGGAAATAATTAAACTTACCGGCACCGACCAGCAGATGATTAGCTTACCTTTGCCTACTGACGACCCTAAACAACGCCGCCCCGATATAACCAAGGCCAAAAGCATATTAGGCTGGGAGCCAAAAGTTTCGCGCAGCGAAGGGTTAAAAATAACTTACGAATACTTTAAATCATTACCTGAAAAAGAAATTCAGCATAAGGATTTTACATACTACAATAAATAATAATGGCTAAAATATTAGTAACCGGCGGCTTGGGTTTTATTGGCTCGCACACCGTAGTTGAATTGGTAAATGCAGGCTACGAGCCTATAATTATTGATAACCTGTCGAACTCGGATATTAAAATATTAGATCAGCTTACTAAAATTATAGGGTACAAACCCAAATTCCACAAGCTGGACCTTTCTGACGAACCGGCTGTAAAAAAACTGGCCGAAATGGAGCCTGATGTTTCAGGCATTATACATTTCGCCGCATATAAAGCCGTTGGCGAATCGGTACATAAGCCATTAAAATATTACCGCAACAATTTTTTCTCCATGCTTAATTTGCTCGACGCTTATTATGGCAAGGCTTTAAATTTTGTGTTCTCGTCAAGCTGCACCGTCTATGGCCAGCCCGACGAATTACCAGTTACCGAATCAGCACAGGTAAAAGAGGCACAGTCGCCCTATGGCAATACCAAGCAAATAGCCGAAGAAGTTTTGGAGGACATGGTGGCTTCGGGCACGAACTATAAAGTGATTTCATTGCGCTATTTTAATCCCGTAGGCGCGCATGAAACAGCACTGATAGGAGAACTTCCCATTGGCGTGCCGCAAAACCTGGTGCCGTTTATAACGCAAACAGCCATAGGCAAACGCGAAAAGTTAACTGTTTTTGGCGATGACTATGATACTGCCGACGGCAGCTGCGTACGCGATTATATACACGTAGTTGACCTTGCTAAGGCCCATGTTGCCGCCTTAAGGTTAATGGAAAAGCCTGATTTTACCGGCTACGATGTGTTTAATATTGGCACCGGGCAGGGTACAACCGTGCTGCAAATTATTCATGCTTTTGAAAACGCCACAGGCGAAAAATTGAATTATATTATTGGCCCGCGCCGCGAAGGTGATGTGGAGAAGGTTTGGGGTGATGTAACAAAATCGGCACATAAACTGGGCTGGCGTGCGCAACTTGGGATAGATGAGATGATGCAATCGGCATGGGAATGGGAAAAGTATATTGCGGAAAACCCATTAAGCTAAAATTGCTTAATATTGCGTACTTAATGAATAGGGATGTTTGGGTTTTTTAAGAAAAAGGCGGTAAAGAAAACCATCACGTTCAATTACGAGTCGGTGGCTGTTGATATGCACTCGCATGTTTTACCAGGAATTGATGATGGTGCGCAAACGCCCGCCGAATCGATCGTCCTGATCAGGAAAATGATGGAGCTGGGCATAAAAAAAATTATTGCTACTCCCCACATCATGATAGATTTTTATCGCAATGACAGGGAATCCATTACCAACGCGCTTAATATATTAAAAGCCGAACTGAAAAAGGAAAACATTGTTATTGATATTGAAGCTGCTGCTGAACACTACTTTGACGAAACTTTTGAAGCCCGCATCAACAACCACCAGCTAATGACGATGGGCGACAATTATGTGCTTTTTGAATTTTCATTTATAAGCCTGCCACCAAACTATATACCCGTTGTAGAAAAATTGAAAAGCCTGGGCTACCGACCCATATTAGCCCACCCCGAAAGATATACCTACATGACACTTGAACAGTATAAAAATCTGCACGATTGGGGTTGCGATTTTCAACTTAATACCATTTCATTAACAGGGTACTATGGCAAAGAAGTAAAGGCTATGGCAGAACAGCTGATAGATAACCAGTTGATAGATTTTATATCGAGCGATATGCACCACCCCAGGCATGTAGCCGCTTTTAGAGATGCCCTGCGCACAACCTACATTGAGAAATTGTTGTTTGATTATCCGCTGAAAAATAAAATGCTCCTTTAATAATTACTGATTTAGTGAATTATAGAATTATTGATTGTCGAATTAGTACAAATTCAATAAATCAATAACTCGATAATTCAATCATTAAGCTACTACTCATATCTCAACGATTCGACAGGATCAAGTTTTGATGCTTTTTTTGCAGGATAGAAGCCTGAAATAAGGCCGATGGCAGTACACACTACAAGGGCTACGCTTATCCACAGCCAGGGCACAACAAAGCCTCCTTTAGTAAATATTGCAATAACATTCCCTATCATCATGCCCAGGAAAATGCCGATTACGCCACCTATAAGGCATATCACAATAGCTTCTATCAAAAACTGTTTGCGTATAATTGATGGAGTAGCGCCAATAGCCTTACGCAGGCCTATCTCGCGGGTGCGTTCGGTAACCGACACCAGCATAATGTTCATCAAACCGATAGAAGCGCCTATTAGTGTGATTATACCTATGGCAAAACCACCGTACCTAACATTATCCAAATTGCTTTCCAGTTCCTTTTGTATCGAATCGCTGCGGTCGATATGAAAATTATCTGCTTGCGATATCCTCAGGTCGCGTATATTCCTGAATAGCGATGTAGCTTCGCCTATGGTGGCATCGAGCACCGAAGGATTGTTTGCCATAACCGTAGCGGTATAGGTTGGGTTGCCAATGGTATCTATCTGTTTTGCACGCAAAACAGGTATTATACAAACCCTGTCACCGCCCATTCCCATGGTCGATCCTTTTTTGGCAAAAACACCAATCACCTTAAAGCGATTAGGCCCTATCAATATGGATTGGTCTACAGCATCCTTGTCCTTAAATAGCTCCTTTTTTATCTCGTTGCCAATAATAACCACGCTTGTGCCGTGCGCTATCTCGTCGGTGGAAAAGTTGCGGCCAAAAGCCAGTTTGTAGCCGTTGGTTAATATATAATTTTCATTTGTGCCTGTTAACCTTGTATTGGGATTGGTTTTTCGGCTGTCGTATTTAGCAACCGATGTTCCTGATACGTCCAGGTTTATAGTAACCTTTACAGGCAGGTTAAATGTGGTTTTAAAGCGGTCGACCTGTTGGTAGGTTATTGGCGGAAAAACCTTATCATGACCACCCATACCAAAATTAAGATTGCCACTGGTGTTTTGTATGGTGAATGAGTTAGCCCCTAGCCCGGCGAATGCCGCATTAGTTTGCTCCTGGATGCCTTCAATAGCAGTTAAAATGCCCACCAGCGCCATAATACCAATAGCAATAATCAAAGCTGTAAGCGATGTACGCAGCTTATTACCTTTAATCGAAGTTAGTGCTATGGAGATGTTTTCTTTATAGCTTGTTTTTACCGGCATGCGCTTTAATTAAACTTTCGTGTATAAGACTGTGCGGTGTATGAGTTTGTTACAGGTATAAAGATATATTATTTTGATGTGCATATCTGCACATCAACGCAGTATCTCCTTAATATCTTCAGCGCTTAATGATTTAATGAAGCTTTCCTCGGTTGTTATCAGCGCTCGGGCTACGCTTAGTTTACGCTGCTGCAGGGCCAATATTTTTTCTTCAACAGTATCTTTGGTGATGAATTTATAAATGAAAACGTTTTTGGTTTGGCCAATGCGGTGTGTACGGTCGATGGCTTGCTGCTCAACAGCAGGGTTCCACCATGGATCGAGGATAAATACGTAATCGGCCTCGGTTAAGTTCAGGCCCACGCCGCCCGCTTTTATCGATATTAAAAATACCCGCGTTTTCTCATCCTCCTGGAATTGTTTTACCACATCGCCGCGATTTTGCGTACTCCCATCAAGGTACGCATAGGGTATGCCCTTATCATCAAAATACTCCCGGTAAATGGTGAGTTGTTTCACAAACTGTGAAAATATAAGCACTTTATGGCCTCCATCAAGCACCGTGGCAAGGGTATGTACCACGTTCTCAAATTTACCGGAATCACCCTCATATTCACTGTCGATCATGGAAGGGTGATTGGCAATCTGCCTCAGTTTTATCAAACCCTGCAAAACCTGTATTTGGGTTTTCGCGTAGGTGCCATCCTCCAAACTCTTGAGCAATTCGTTGCGGTATTCTGATTTCACCTTTTCATAAACGGCCGCCTGCTCTTCGCTCATCTGGCAATAGAAAAGGTTCTCGGTTTTTGGCGGTAGTTCGGTTGCTACCTGCTCCTTGGTGCGACGCAGGACAAAGGGTTTTATCAGCGCCTGTAGTTTGCGGGCCTTGTCCTCGTCCTTTTTCTTTTCAATGGGCGTTACAAATTCGTTCTGGAAATATTGCTGTATGCCCAGCAGACCGGGATTAATGAACGACATCTGCGTCCACAGATCATTAACCGAATTTTCGACCGGCGTGCCGCTCAATATCAATTTAAAGCGTGATTTTAACTGGCGCACGCTTTGATATGATTTGGACGATGGGTTTTTTATGTTCTGGCTTTCATCCAATATCACATAATCAAACACAAACTCTTTCAGCAGGTCAATATCAATACGGCTGATGCCATAGGTAGTGATAACCACGTCATAATTGCCAAAAACTTCGGGCGATTTATAGCGCAGGGTGCCTGTATGCACCATCAACCTTAATTTGGGGGTGAATTTCTTCGCCTCGTTAAGCCAGTTATAAATAAGCGAGGTGGGCATAATAATCAGCGATGTGCTTTTACCTCCCGCTGCTTCAGCGTCCTCTTTATGTTTTTGTAAAAGGGCCAGCGCCTGTATGGTTTTACCAAGGCCCATATCATCGGCCAAACAGCCGCCAAAATGGTATTGCTTCAAAAAGTGGAACCAATTATAGCCAGCCTTTTGATAAGGCCTTAAATGGCCTTTAAAGTGCTGTGGCAGGGCCGTGTCTTCCAGGGTTTCAAAGTCGGCAAGCTTTTGCAGTTTGCGGCTCATGGTTATATCGGCCAGTTCACCTTCGGCTAGGTCGTTTACCAGGCCAATATGGTGACGGCGCAGTTTAAGTTCGCCATTGCCCTCACTAAAATGCAGCAGGTTTCCGTATTGCGAGAACCATTTTTCTGGTATCACCGCAATTTCGCCATTGGGCAGCGTAAATTCTTTTTTATGGTTAAGGATGTGGTTCCGCAATTGGATAAATGGTATGCGGTAAGGCCCGAAATAAACAATAGCGTGGATATCGAACCAGTCATTATTCTCCTTTACCTCCAGGTCTATCTTGCTATTGCCGAAAACGTAGCGTTTCTGCCCTTCGGGCTGTTCAATTTCATAGCCAAGCATAGCCAGTTCATCGTGGTGCTGGTTTAGCCATTCAAATATCGAGAACGAGTGGTCGGCATCTTCATCGTTGTTGGCCACCTCTAAATTCTGGAACAGGGACGAAACCGTTTTCAACCCCATTTCTTCCAGTTCGTTCATTTTATTTTTTTCCCACGTTAACGAACGTTTTATGCGGTGGAAAATGTAATCATCTCCATTGCGCTCCATCCTTACCGAAACATGTCTGCCATCGCCGTAGGGAAAAAAGTACCCGGCATATTTAAAATACAATTGCAGTTGCGAAGTGCCACCCTCAACATAAATAGGTTTTAATACTGCTTTTGCCTCGTGTTTTTCGGTGTTGATGGTAAAGCCCTCGGCATATACGCTATGCTTTTCGATAAGCGGGATAACAAACTTTTCAAAGTATGATTGTTCTGACGAGCGCGGAATAGCGATATACCGCTTATTTAAAAATGGCAGCAGTTTTTTGCCTTCAATCTCTTTTTCAAAATAATAAAGTGTATCCTCCAACAGCATCCAGGCGGGGTGGTTGCAAATGATCTCGGCATTTTTGAACATAAATTCAATACGCATCCCCTGGTATTTTATGGTGGGGAAATAGCGTATCTCTTCCTCATTCCGCCTGAAATGAAACAATACCGATGCGGGGCTATCAGCTATCTGTAATTTTCGCTCCGCGGGATAACCTTCCTTGCTCATCAGGTACAGCTGCTTATCACCCAGCAATGTCAAGGCTTCGGCCATCCGTTTTTCCATTTTTGGGCGGATGGTCTCAAAAAGCTGCTCGTTAAATATTTTGGTAAAAAATTCGAACGGGCGAATAGGTTTTTTATAGAACTTTTTAATAATGTTGCCCTGTTCTATTTCCTCCAGTATTTTTATCAGCTTAAGGTCGGTATCATCAATAAAGCTCAAAAATTCTTTCGCAGTATTTGAAAATAAGCGCTGATAAGTGAGCGAAAACTCGCCGTTGGGATTTAACTGAACAATGTGTGGCTCGATAACAAAACCGAGGTATTCATGCCTGGCGATAGCATAAATTATTTGGCAGGGTTTTGAACTATCGACGCGTAGCATTGATTTCTATAAAAAATTTATAGAAGCTACCACAAGAAAAAATTCAAACGTAAACAGAATTTGCAGCAATAAAAAGCAATTGCTGTTAAATAATTGTTAACATCTGCTTAATACCCATTTAATTATTACCAGAACGGGAATAATAATATTTAGTAGGATAGGACTTACGAAGTTTAGAAAACTTCGTAAGTCCTATCCTATTTGTAAAAGCTTTACTGAGCCTTATTAAAAGCATTCCATCCCTGTGCTTTCAACACATGCACCGCACCTGCCTTAGTTACCAGGTTGCAGCCCGCTGAGGGCTCGGTGATATAGCCGATAATAGTAATATCCATTTTAAACTTTATCTTATCGTAATCGGCTTGTTTAACGGTGAAGAGGAGTTCGTAGTCTTCGCCTCCACTGAGGGCGCAAACGGTAGGGTCAAGGTTAAACTCGCGGGCAGTTTCAAAGGTCATTGGGTCAAGCGGGATCTTTTCCTCATACAAATTACAGCCTTTGTTGCTTTGCTTACAGATATGCAGTATTTCTGATGCCAAGCCATCCGATACATCTATCATTGAAGTTGGTTTAACTTCTATTTCTTTTAGCAAGTCTACAATATCTTTACGGGCCTCCGGCTTTAGCTGGCGTTCAACAATATAATCCTTGCCTTCCAAATCAGGTTGGATATTGGGGTTTTCGAGGTAGATAAGCTTTTCACGTTCAAGCAATTGCAGTCCGGTATAGGCGCCACCTAAGTCACCCGACACACAGATCAAATCACCTTCTTCAGCACCGTTACGGTATACAATATCTTTTTCATCGGCATATCCAATAGCAGTTATACTGATAACCAGGCCCTGTTTCGATGAAGTGGTATCACCACCTACTATATCCACATTGTATTTTTCGCAGGCCAGGTACATGCCTTCGTATAATTCCTCCACGGCTTCCAGCGGGAACTTACTTGATATACCTATAGAAACCGTAACCTGTGTAGCGGTCCCGTTCATGGCATAAATATCGCTTAGGTTTACCTGGATGGCTTTATATCCCAAATGTTTTAAAGGGGTATAAGCGAGGTCGAAATGTATGCCTTCCAACAGCATGTCGGTAGAAACCAATACTTTTTTGCCGGTAAAATCAAGGACAGCGGCATCATCGCCCACACCTTTTATGGTGCTTTTTTGCTCCAGCTTTATATTTTTTGTTAAATGATGTATAAGGCCAAATTCACCCAACTTTTCAATATCCGTTTTCTCTTTATTATCAAACATATTTTATAAACCTAATTGCGCTGATATTTCCAGCATTCTTTCTATCGGTTTTACAGCTAAATCAATTATGTGCTGCGGCACTTCAATCTCGGGCATCTCATTTTTTAAACACAAATAAAGCTTTTCAAGCGTGTTGCGTTTCATGTGCGGGCAATCATTGCAGGCACAGCTGTTATTTGGCGGCGCGGGGATAAATACCTTATCTGGATTATCTTTCTGCATCTGGTGTATAATACCTGCTTCTGTGGCTACTATAAACTCTTTTTCGGGGCTTTTGGTAGTATATTTCAAAATCCCTGTGGTTGAACCTATGTAATCGGCCATTTTTAAAATAACTTCCTCACATTCAGGGTGAGCAAGCAATTTTGCATCAGGGTATCTTTCTTTAAGCTTTGTTATTTTCTCCCTCGAAAATATCTCATGCACCATACATGCACCATTCCACAACACTAAGTCCCTTCCTGTTTTTTTAGCTACATAAGCCCCCAAGTTTTTATCGGGCCCGAAGATAATTTTTTGGTCTGCAGGCAGGCTTTCCACAATCTGTACCGCATTGCTCGATGTACAAACTATATCGCTCAAAGCCTTCAGTTCCGCGGTGCAATTTACGTAGGTTATTACCAGGTGATCGGGATAATTTTCTTTAAATTTCCTGAATAAATGCGGCGGGCAGCTGTCGGCTAATGAACATCCCGCTTTTAAGTCGGGTAAAAGCACCTTTTTGCTTGGCGATAATATTTTTGCTGTTTCGGCCATGAAGTGCACACCGGCGAAAACGATAATATCGGCATCGGTTTTAGCGGCTTGTTGCGATAATCCCAAACTGTCTCCAATATAATCCGCGATGTCCTGTATATCACCTTCCTGGTAATAATGAGCCAGTATAACAGCATTTTTTTCCTTTTTAAGTTTTTTTATCTCATCAAAAAGGTCAAGCGACGGGTTGATGTATTCGTCGACAAAACCATTCAAATTTATTTCCTCTAAGGTATCCATTCCACAAATCAATTAATAATAATTAGTTTTTATATATATAAAGAAATAGTTGTTATTAAGGTGTTAGTTATGTGCAAAAGTAGTTTTACTTTTCACTTGATATATTGTTTTTAATAATTTACTAACACTAAGTTGTTATTGGGTTAATTATATTAGGCTGATTTATAACAGTATTTATTTAACAACTAATTTTTTCAAAGCTCTTTTGTTAATATAATGTTGGGTAGTTAAATGTTGATTTCATTTGAATATGGGCTTAAAAGTCGCTCATAAGTAGTGGACATAAGTCATAAAAAAGCCACTTATCAACCTTTTAGTTTTTTATTAAATATTTACTTACACAAAATTAACATCTTTGAGGCCTATTACTAACAGAAGGCTTAATTTTACACATATTATAGCATATATATGACCAGAACTGTTGATTTCCTTGTAGTGGGATCGGGCATTGCCGGATTGAGTTTTGCCCTTAAGGCTGCAAAGCATGGTAAGGTTCTGATAGTTACCAAATCGAATGAAGATGAATCTAACACTAAGTATGCCCAGGGTGGTGTAGCAGTGGTTGTTGATAAAAAAGAAGATTCGTTTGAAAAACATATAAATGACACCCTAATATCGGGTGATGGCCTTTGCGACCGGGAAGTTGTTGAAATCGTAGTAAAGGAAGGCCCGGAGCGTATCCAGGAAATTATTGACTACGGAACCAATTTCGATAAGACAAATTCGGGCTTTTACGACCTGGCGAAAGAAGGCGGACATTCTGAATTTAGGGTACTGCACTATAAAGATATTACAGGTTTTGAGATAGAACGCTCATTATTAGAAGAAATACATAAAAATCCTAATATTGAGATACTTACCCATTATTTTGCGGTCGACCTGATCACCCAGCACCATTTGGGCGATTATGTAAATAAATCGAGCGATGATATTAACTGTTATGGTATTTATGCTTTAGACACAATAGAAAACCGGGTTGATAAGATATTATCGAAAGTAACAGTAATGGCATCGGGTGGTGCCGGGCATATTTATTCCATCACTACAAACCCTACTATTGCTACCGGCGATGGCGTCGCTATGGTTTACCGAGCTAAAGGAAAAGTGAGGAATATGGAGTTTATCCAATTCCATCCTACAGCTTTATATAATCCCGGCGAATATCCATCATTCTTAATTTCGGAAGCAGTACGCGGTTTTGGAGGCGTATTAAAACGTACTAATGGCGAAGAATTTATGCAGGAATATGACGAGCGCAGATCATTAGCGCCGCGTGATATTGTTGCCAGGGCGATAGATGCTGAGATAAAGAAATCAGGTGAGGATTATGTCTACCTGGATATTCGCCACCGGAATAAAAAAGATATACTGGCACATTTCCCAAATATATATGCCAAGTGTTTGGAGATAGGTATTGATATGACCAAGGATATGATACCTGTTGCGCCTGCCTGCCATTATATGTGCGGCGGAATACTGGTTGACCATGTGGGTAAATCGTCCATACATAGGCTATATGCCTGTGGTGAGTGTTCATCAACAGGCTTGCATGGTGCTAACAGGTTGGCATCAAACTCGTTATTAGAGGCATTGGTTTTTGCACACAGGATATATGAGGATGCTGTTAAACAGTTTGAAGGCAATAGTATACCCGCTAACATACCCGATTGGGATGAGCAGGGCGTACAACTCTCCAACGAGGATATATTAGTAACCCACAACGTGCGCGAGATGCAAAAGCTGATGAATGACTATGTAGGCATAGTGCGTTCGGATTTTAGGCTGGAAAGGGCTATGCGCAGGTTGGGCCTTTTGTACGAAGAAACAGAAGCTTTTTATAAGAAAACTAAGCTATCAGTTAAATTATGTGAGTTAAGAAATTTGATACAGGTATCGTATATTGTAGTAAAATTTGCTATTGCACGGAAGGAGAGCCGGGGCCTACATTATACTACGGATTACCCGGTACATGCTGAGGTTATTGAGGATACGGTGTTTTAAACGTAATTAAATGATAATATCAAAACTTAGAATATGGGCAGTAACATTAATTGTTGTAATAACAGTCGGACTCTTGTTACTTAGTATTGGTTTTATTATAAATTATAAGATACCGAATGATAACGGTGAAATAATATTTTGTGTATTGGGTGCATTATTTTTTATTTGGATGCTATGCCAAATGATTTTTAATGAATTAAGAACAAAAGCGATTAAGGTTATTATTTCAGAAGGAAAAATAGAAAAGATTTCATTTTTCGGAATAGGGTTTAAGACAGAATATGCTTACAATTCTTTATCGGGATTTAAAACCTCGAGCGTTCCAGCAAAGGGAACGGATTATGAATATTTATATATAATAATTGGGTCAACTAAAGTGATAAAGCTTTCCGAATTTTATCATACAAATTATAGTGAATTAAAAAACGCGCTGATTAATAAGAATATTTATTGGTTGGGAAAAGAACAATACAGCGTTTTAGCTGATTCTAAGGAGATGTTTAAATAAGAGCGGAAAACGAGGTTCGAACTCGCGACCTTCAGTTTGGGAAACTGATGCTCTACCAGCTGAGCTATTTCCGCT
>CAIWRU010000113.1 GCA_903915155.1 uncultured Mucilaginibacter sp. | reverse complement strand
CAGGTCATCGCTGTCATTAAAAGCGATCTCCTGGCTCCCTCCAAGCAATAGCTGCCCGGAGCTTTTGATATCGGCTATTTTATCATCGATCGCACTAACATCAAAGGTAACCGGGTCGTCGCCACTCAAGCCCAGCAGGATAGCGATATCCGTACCGTGGCCCTTACCGGTTTTGGCCAGCGAACCATAAAGCAGAATCTTTATACCTTCGACCTGGGTCAACTCGTAACCCAGCCGATGCACAAACTGCTGGGCGGCACGCCATGGCCCCAGTGTATGCGAACTTGAAGGGCCGATGCCGATCTTAAATATGTCAAAAACGGATATCTGTTCGCGCTTCATGAGGTAAAATTAAGGATAGTATTACAAAATTACTCAGCCACATTTTGTATTATCAAAAATTATTAATAGCTTCATTTCCAGCTAAACACACATCATTCTTAAACTTAACCGCACATTAAAATGAACAATTATGATCCATCGGCCGGCGTTTTCGCCAGCTTTGCTGCACTGTTCGCGGTGCTTTTTATTCCTCTTCTTATAATCTCCGTCGTTTTGGTAATTGCAAATTGGAAAATTTACGAAAAAGCCGGAAAACCAGGCTGGGCTGCTATTATACCAATTTACAACATTATTGTTTTGCTCGAGATTGTTGGCAAACCCGTATGGTGGATTATTCTGTTTCTGGTGCCTTGTGTAAACATCATTTTTGCTATCTGGACCATTAACTTACTTAGCAAAAGCTTTGGTCAAAGCGAAGGGTTTACGGTAGGTCTTGTTTTTTTACCCTATATATTTTATCCGATTCTTGGATTTGGAAATTATAAATACATGGGGCCTGCCGGAATACCAGGTGGAATGTCTCCAATTGATCCTTCGATAGGTTATAAAGATCCATTTATTCCACCACCGACTCCGCCAACTCCTCCAGCACCGCCGCAAGTATAAAATGAGCTTAATAATTTATACAAAAATGGGCTGCGGCCGTTTGGTTATTATCCAATGGCTGCAGCACCATTTGTTAACTTGTCCTTTTAAGTACCTCGCCGGTATCGACTGCCCTGGCTGTGGATTTCAGCGCTCGGTAATTGCATTGGTTCAGGGTAATTTCCATCAAAGCCTGGCAATTTATCCGCCGACCATACCTTTGCTGCTCTATTTTGCCTATGGCATTGTTGATAGGCGCTTTAAGCTGGATAATCAACAAGAAACCATTAAAAAAACAGGCTTCATCATACTCGGATCATTCATCCTTGTATGTTACTTTATAAAAATATACCGACTATATCATCAAAGCATATCAGCTTGAGCGCTGATATGGTTATAATCTTTTACCAGCGTTTGCAGGAATAACATATCATTCATCCCGTTTGGCGTTTTGATGCCGAGGTGTTCCCTGATACGCTCCGACATTTTGTACACTACCATCGCATTATTGGTTTTCAAATAATTGCTGATCACTTCATGTATCAGTTCGATATCACGGTCTTTCAGCTGCGCCGCGGCAGGAAATACGGGTTGATACCCGTCGTACACCGGCATAAATACCACACTATCCAGTTTAGAACGGGGCTCAGTACGTATCAACATAGTACCCGCCACCAGGTCACCCAATCGTTGTGATTTTTCGTTCAGGGCAGCAACGATCAAAGCAACAAGCCCTGGCGGGATCAGGGCAAAATCAACGATGCGAAACAACCATCGTAAAATATATTGCCCCACGCTTGCCTGAGCGCCGTCAATGCTGATAACTTTGATCTTCATGATTTTTTTTCCCGGGCTTTGCCCGTTCATAAACAATTCAAAAACCAGGTCATAAAATGCGAGGATAGTCAGGTAAACCCCTACAGCTATATAGATCATCGTATTTGAACCTGCGTATATGCCTCCGATCGAGCCTAATATCAATCCTAAAAAAAATACGACCAGCATAATTGCCAGGTCTATTAATCGTCCCAAAATACGTTCGCCAAGGCCCCCTATTTCGTAGTCAATGTCAATGTTTTGTGATGTAGTAATTCTGATCGTTTGCATGCATTTTCTTTATTCTGTCACTAATATACTTTTTTAGTTGAAAGATAGAATTATTGTAATTATTTTAAGCCCATATTAAACCCGGTCAAAACACACATGCGCGAGCCCCTTTTTGTTAAACAAAACGCTGATCAGTGGAAAAGTTTTGAACTGGAGCCAACCACCGATCCGGACGAGCTGGCCGAGCGTTTCATCAAGATTACGGATGACCTGGCCTATGCCAAAACTTTTTACCCGAACTCAAAAACTACGGTTTACCTGAACGGACTGGCGGCCAAACTGCATCAATCTATATATAAAAATAAAAAAGAACGAGCCAACCGTTTTGTGCAGTTCTGGAAAATTGAATTACCCCTGCTGTTTAAAACCTATGAACGGCAACTCTTATATTCCCTGATATTTTTTATTGTGTTTTGTGCGATGGGCGTTCTTTCAGCAAAATACGATACCAATTTTATCAGATTGATATTGGGTGATGCCTACGTTGACATGACCAACGATAACATAGCCAAAGGGCATCCATTTGGCGTTTATGGTAATGAAAACGGCTTCCCTATGTTTATACAAATAGCCGCCAATAATATTTATGTTTCGCTGGTGATGTTTGTCAGTGGCATCGTTTTTTCGATCGGTTCAATTTATTTTTCGCTCCGCAATGCGATGATGCTGGGTGCTTTTGAATATTTTTTCTTCAGCAAGGGTTTCGGACTGCAATCAATTTTAGTAATCTGGATACACGGCACGATTGAAATATCCTCACTGATTATAGCCTGCGCCGCCGGAATGGTTATGGGCAATAGCCTTTTATTCCCAAAAACATACACCCGTATGGAATCATTAAAAAGGGGTGCAAAAGACGGCATGAAGATGGCTATCGGGCTAGTACCGCTTTTTATAATTGCAGCAACATTTGAAAGCTTTGTGACACGCCATACCGAAATGCCGATATGGCTCAGTATTACTATTCTTTCAGCATCTTTTATTTTTGTTACCTGGTACGTAATCATTTATCCCAATTTAGTTTATAAAAACCAAACCTTGAATGGAACAGAACATTGAACTGGCAAAACCCCGCGATTTTGGCGAAGTATTGGGTGATACCTTTGTATTTATCCGTCAAAACCTTAAACCGCTTTTAAAATACTTTGTTATTTTTTGCGGCTTCTTTGTAGTTGCTACCGCCGCTACCAGTACCGTGGTAGAACTTAGAGCAATAAACCTGACAACCTCTTTCGATGCCAACGACTTTGCGAACGAAAGTGTTTTGGGCCGTATTATGCCGCTGATTGGCAGTTATTTACTTTTGATAACGTTCTACATATTACAAAGCGTCACACTGAACGTTATGATCCTTTCTTATATGGCGCTTTACCAAAAGAAGGGTAATACAGTACCTACCGTTGACGAAATGTGGGGATATATAAAATATTACTTTTTAAGAGTTTTAGGGAGCAGCGTACTTTTGTATATACTTGCTTTTGTCGGTCTATGTTTTTGTTTGGCACCTGGCTTGTACCTCGGTACCGTTTTTGCCCTGGTTCCGGCCATCATTGTCGTGGAAAATGCAAGTTTCAGCTATGCTTTCAGTCATGCCTTTAAGCTGATCAGTAATAACTGGTGGACCACTTTTGGTGTGCTGGTCGTAATTTATATTATCTTGTACGTGGTTAATTTGGTTGTTGGAATCCCAGCTTCAATTGTCGGTGCGGGTAATGTATTTCTGCACATTTCCCAAAGGAGTGTTAGTGCGATATCGATGCCCTGGGTAATTCTCATGAATGTAATTACAGCTTTCATTTCCTTTTTCCAGATACTGCTCGTTAGCGCTGTAGGTCTTATTTATTTCAACCTTTCCGAAACAAAAGAAGGTACATCACTGATAGCCCGGATCGATGAGTTTGGCACCAGGAACCAGGACCCGGGGCCACAGCCTGAAGAATATTAATTATGCGCTATATTTTTTACCTCGTACTTTTAACCTTGTCGGTAAACCTGGCCTTGGGCAGCGATGTAAAAAAAGTTATACCAAAAGCACCGCTAATAGTTAAAATTGACACGGCAAAGAACCCATCAGTGCGCAGTTTTGATAAAGAAATACTGCATAAATACAGCGAACAACGAGAGTTTAATTACGAGGGTCCTGCAACAGGTACCTCATGGTGGGCCTATTTCTGGGATCGCTTTTGGGACTGGTTTATACACTTGTTTACGGTCAGAGGCCTGGGCATATTAGGTATTATCTGGAATATTTTATGGGTGCTGATATTGCTGAGCGGCGTTGCAGCTATTGTATATTTTATTTTAAAAGCCAGCGGGGTTGATTTGCAGGATATCTTTAAACGCAAATCAAATGCAGCAACGGTGCCTTACTCTGAGTTTTTTGAAGATATTAATAACATCGACTTTGATACAGAGATAGAAAATGCGGTGGCTAAACACAATTACCGTTTTGCAGTGCGCCTGCTATACCTCAAATGCCTGAAACAACTCAGCGACGGCGGAATGATTGCCTGGGAAATAGACAAAACAAACACGCAATATATTTATGAAATAAAAGACCAGGAGCAGCGTACGGCATTCTCCTCGCTTACCAGGCAGTTTGAATATGTTTGGTATGGCGAATTCCTGATTGATAACCAGGTGTATCTGACTATTGCAGGTTCCTTCCGAAACTTTAACCAGCAAAAGGCATGAGGTCGCTTAAATTATTTTATATCATTAGCTTTTCTTTCCTGCTGCTTTACCTGGTAGCCGAATTTAATAAACCTAAGGCAGTAAATTGGACACCTACGCTGTCATATAACGATAAGATACCATTTGGAACTTTCATCCTGTTTAAGGAAATAAACCAACTCTTTCCGGGTGCTAAAATTAAAGAGACCAATAAAACCATTTATGATCAGTTTCACGGCGATACCGTGCATAACAGCAACTACTTGATTATTGCCAATTCGATAAACCTGAGTAAGTATGACTACCGGGAAATGATCAATTACATCAACAATGGTAACTCAGTATTTATTGCAACCAGTAATTTCGTCCAAAAAGGCATTAAGGCTAACCCGGTTGCCGATACATTGGGTATTCAATTGGATTACTATTTCCAAAAGACCGTCACCGATCTCAATTTCACGAATGATAAACTGGCGAAAAAGGGTGGCTACCGTTTCGACAGGGGGATGGCTGCGAGTTATTTTGAACAATTTGATACCACCAGGGCTGTTGTATTAAGTAAGAATGAGGATAATTTTCCT
>CAIWRU010000112.1 GCA_903915155.1 uncultured Mucilaginibacter sp. | reverse complement strand
CTTTGCACCCACAATTAACAGAATTTATTTACGCTTTAGTATTATTCAAGTAATGTATTTAAGTAAAGAGTGGAAAACAGAGATTTTCACAACACACGGTAAAAGTGCCACCGATACAGGGTCGGCCGAAGGACAAGTTGCTTTATTTACCACCCGTATTGCTCACTTAACCGGGCACCTTAAAAAAAACAAACACGATTTTTCAACCCAGTTATCACTTCAAAAGTTAGTTGGTAAACGCCGCGCACTGTTGGCTTACCTCTACAAAAAAGATATAGCCAGGTACCGTGCTATCATCAAAGCTTTAGCGCTTAGGGATATCATTAAGTAACATGTGCAAGTTTTAAATAAAAAGCCGTCTCAAATTTAAGGGGATGGCTTTTTTACTTTCATAGAAACAAATTTTACACACAAAATAAAACCGGTGCGCCCTAAAGATGAAAGCGCATCACAACACAAAAAAGATGAATGTAATTAAAAAAGTAATCGATTTAGGTGACGGCCGCACCATCGAGATCGAAACAGGAAAACTGGCCAAACAAGCTGATGGATCAGTAGTAATAAAAATGGGTGATACCATGTTATTAGCTACCGTGGTTTCATCGCCTGACGCAAAGGAAGGGGTAGATTTTTTACCACTTTCTGTTGACTACCAGGAAAAATACGCTGCCACCGGTCGTATACCGGGTGGGTTTTTACGCCGCGAGGCACGTTTATCAGACTATGAGGTTTTGATCTCGCGTTTGGTTGACCGTGCATTGCGCCCAATGTTCCCTGAAGATTATCATGCTGATACACAAGTAATGATAACTTTAATATCGGCTGATAAAGACATCATGCCTGATTGTTTAGCAGGTTTAGCGGCATCAGCAGCATTGTCTGTTTCTGATATTCCTTTCAATGGCCCTATATCTGAAGTTCGCGTAGCTAAAGTTGATGGTAAATTAGTTATCAACCCAACTTTAACCCAACTGCAAACTGCAACTTTAGAGTTTATTGTTGCCGGTAGCGAGCATGATATTAACATGGTTGAAGGCGAAAGTGCCGAGATACAGGAAGCTGAGTTGGTTGAGGCAATTAAGTTTGCACACGAAGCCATTAAAGTACAATGCTTTATACAAAAACAATTAACGGTTGAAGTTGGTAAAACCGAAAAACGTGTTTATAGCCATGAACATAGCAACGACGAGTTAGAAAAAGCTATTTACGCAGCAACCTACGATAAAGTTTATGCTATTGCAGCTGAAGCTTCAGGTAAAGATGAGCGTGGCGCTAAATTTAAAGCAGTACGTGACGAATACATAGAAACTTTAGGCGAGATTGATGATATCACCAAATTCCTTGCTAAAAAATACTATCACGATGTGGAGTATGATGCTATCCGTAATTTAGTGTTAGAAGAAGGCAAGCGTTTAGATGGCCGTACAACTACCCAGATCCGCCCTATATGGAGCGAAATTGGTTATTTACCATCTGCCCACGGTTCTGCAATATTTACCCGTGGCGAAACACA
Organism: uncultured Mucilaginibacter sp.; assembly: GCA_903915155.1. GTDB lineage: Bacteria > Bacteroidota > Bacteroidia > Sphingobacteriales > Sphingobacteriaceae > Mucilaginibacter. The sequence goes on along the minus strand of CAIWRU010000112.1, from coordinate 3,061 downwards.
GTCATTAACTACAGTTACCTTAGGTGCTAAGGATGATGAGCAAATGATTGATGGTGCGTTCATCAACGGTTATAACAAATTCCTTTTACACTACAATTTCCCTGGTTTCTCAACCGGTGAAGTTCGCCCTAACAGGGGAGCTGGTCGTAGGGAAATAGGTCACGGTAACTTAGCTATGCGTTCGTTAAAACGTGTATTACCTGCTGAGGATGCAAACCCTTACACTATCCGCATAGTATCTGATATATTAGAATCAAACGGTTCATCATCAATGGCTACAGTTTGTGCCGGTACATTGGCTTTGATGGATGCCGGTGTAAAGATCAGTAATCCAGTATCTGGTATCGCAATGGGTTTGATCACCAACGAAATGGGTACCAAATATGCTATTCTTTCTGACATATTAGGTGATGAAGATCACTTAGGCGATATGGACTTTAAAGTAACGGGGACTAAAAACGGTATTGTTGCCGTTCAGATGGACTTGAAAATTAATGGTTTATCATATGAAGTATTAACAAACGCTTTGAACCAGGCTAAAGAAGGCCGTTTACATATTCTTGCTGAAATGGCTAAAACCATCGAAGCTCCACGCGAAGATTACAAACCACATGCACCACGTATCATTACTATCCGTATTGATAAGGAATACATTGGCGCGGTAATCGGCCCGGGAGGAAAGATCATCCAGGAAATGCAACGCGAAACCGGTGCCACCATCTCAATTGAAGAAGTTGGCAACCAGGGTGTAGTTCAAATATTTGCTGATAATAAAGATGCAATTGACAAAGCAGTATCGCGTATAAAAGCCATCGCTTCAAAACCTGAAGTTGGCGAAATATATGAAGGTAAAGTAAAATCAATTATGCCTTTTGGCGCATTTGTTGAAATTATGCCGGGCAAAGACGGTTTACTGCATATATCAGAAATCGACCACCGCCGCATCGAAACCATGGATGGTATATTCCAGATAGGCGACGAAGTGCGTGTGAAACTATTAGATGTGGACAAGCAAGGAAAATTAAAGCTTTCGCGCAAAGCTTTATTGCCTAAGCCTGAACCTGCCAAATAATAGCATAAACAAAACCCAATAAGCTAAGCCCTCGTAAGAGGGCTTTATTGTTTAATTTTTTTTGAGATTTTTTTAAAACAAAAAGCTTTTAAATTCTTTTAAACAGTTAACGGGCATTTTCCCGGTTATTTAAAGCCGATTCTTTTTATTGAATAATGACGTCTACTAGTAAGAATGATCCTTTAAATTTATTGCACACTAACCCCGGTGCAATAAAAAGCGGTTCGGATAAAGAACTTGTTCATAATTTATTAAGGGAGATAGTAAGGGTTAAGGAATTAATAAAGCATTACGATTCAGCTGAGGATGGAAGTGGAAAACTTGGTGCCGCTATTTTGAACGAATTAGTACTTGAGGCATATAATTCACTGGTTAATTATGATGTGTTACTGATGCGTAAGTATTATGACCTGCTGCTTAATTGTGATTAGTTATTAAGTCCGAAAGTCCGTTGACAAAATTCACTGTCATTTGTTATACTATTTTTTACCTTCCCATCTTTCTGACTTTCCGACTTTTCCAACTTTCGGACTTCAAAAAATTATATCTTTGCAAACATGAACCACTTAGTAGCCCCATCCATACTTGCCGCCGATTTTGCCAACCTGCAACGCGATGTTGAGCTAATAAACAAAAGCGAAGGCGACTGGTTCCATGTTGATATTATGGATGGCCGGTTTGTACCGAATATATCGTTTGGTTTCCCGGTAATGAAGGCTGTAAAAAAGCACGCCACTAAACCGCTGGATGTTCACCTAATGATTGTAGAACCTGAAAAGTATATCAAGGATTTTGCAGAAGCAGGTGCTTACAGTATCACCGTACATTACGAAATTTCGCCCAATTTGCACCGAACTGTGCAGGCAATAAAAGAATTGGGCTGCAAGGCCTGTGTGGCTTTAAATCCGCATACACCGGTAGCACTTTTGGAAGACATTATTCTTGACCTGGACATGGTGCTGATCATGTCGGTAAATCCCGGTTTTGGCGGACAAAAATTCATTCAAAACACCTACAAAAAACTCGCCGATATCAAAGCCTTGAAGAGAAGGTATAACCCCGAATTGCTAATAGAAGTTGACGGGGGAGTAGACGCTACCAACGCCGCAAAACTTATTGAAGCCGGGGCTGATGTACTTGTTGCGGGAAATTCCGTATTTTCGGCCACTGACCCGCTCGCTACCATTGCGCAATTAAAACAAGGCTAATATTTGTTAGCATATATTGCTTGTTACCAATACTTATTTTTGTGCAAATTAATACCGGCAAAATATTAAACGGTTTTGTTGTATAAATGTATTTTGTTGAAAAAAAAGCAAATAATCATTAGATATTTTGTCAAATTGTCTAACTTAGGCGCGGCTAAGTAATAATATGCTAATTAAGCATTTAGCTATAAATCCTAAAAAAATGAAACATAATTTTGGTGCCGGACCAGGCATTTTGCCCCACGAAGTCTTAAAACAGGCTGCGGCCGGGGTTATTGATTTTAACGGAACAGGACTTTCAATATTAGAGATTTCGCACCGTGCCCCCGAGTTTGAAGCTGTTTTAGATGAAGCTGTGAAACTGGTAAAGGAGCTGTTTGAAGTCCCCGAAGGTTACTCGGTTTTATTTTTACAAGGCGGTGCAAGCACACAGTTTGCTTTGGCCCCTTACAACCTTTTACCCGAGGGTGGCAAAGCTGCTTACCTTGAAACAGGGGTATGGGCCAACAAAGCGTTAAAAGAGGCCAAATACTTTGGCGATGTTGAAATTGTAGCGACATCGAAAGAAAGTAATTTTACTTATATCCCTAAGGATTATACAGTATCTGCTGATGCGGCGTATTTCCATATCACATCAAACAATACCATTTACGGTACCCAATTACATCAGTTCCCTAAATCGCCGGTACCGATGGTTTGCGATATGTCGTCAGATATATTCAGCCGTAAAGTAAACGTGGCCGATTTTGGTTTGATATACGCCGGGATCGAAAACAAATGG
>CAIWRU010000111.1 GCA_903915155.1 uncultured Mucilaginibacter sp. | reverse complement strand
TGGCAAAACTACCTTAACTGCCGCTATTACTATGGTATTGGCAAGAAAAGGTTATTGCGAAGTAAAATCGTTCGAATCAATCGACAGTGCTCCGGAAGAAAAAGAACGCGGTATTACCATTAATACGGCACACGTTGAATACTCAACTGCAAACCGTCACTACGCTCACGTTGACTGTCCGGGACACGCCGACTATGTGAAAAACATGGTTACAGGTGCTGCTCAGATGGACGGCGCGATCATTGTGGTAGCTGCTACTGATGGTCCGATGCCGCAAACCCGCGAACACATCCTGTTGGCTCGTCAGGTAGGTGTACCTGCGCTTGTTGTTTTCATGAACAAAGTTGACATGGTGGATGATCCGGAACTGTTAGAATTAGTTGAAATGGAAATTCGCGAACTGTTATCGTTCTACGAATATCCAGGTGATGATATCCCTGTGATCCAGGGTTCTGCTTTGGGTGGTCTTAACGGCGATCCGAAATGGGTAGAAAAAATCATGGAATTGATGGACGCTGTTGACAGCTACATCCCAATTCCTCCACGTCTGACTGAATTGCCATTCCTGATGCCTGTTGAAGACGTATTCTCGATCACTGGTCGTGGTACTGTTGCAACTGGCCGTATCGAGCGTGGTGTTATCAACTCAGGTGATGCTGTTGACATCCTGGGTATGGGCGCAGAAAACCTGAAATCAACCGTTACAGGCGTTGAAATGTTCCGTAAGATCCTTGACCGCGGCGAAGCTGGTGATAACGTAGGTTTATTGTTACGTGGTATTGAAAAAACTGATATCCGTCGTGGTATGGTTATTTGCAAACCAGGTTCAGTAACCCCGCACACTAACTTCAAAGCAGAAGTTTATGTATTATCAAAAGCAGAAGGTGGCCGTCACACTCCATTCTTCAACAAATATCGTCCGCAATTCTATTTCCGCACAACTGACGTAACAGGTGAGATCACCTTAGCTGAAGGTGTTGAAATGGTTATGCCTGGTGATAACGTTACAATCACTGTACAGTTGATCAACGCTATCGCGATGGAAAAAGGCTTACGTTTCGCTATCCGTGAAGGTGGCAGGACAGTAGGTGCCGGTCAGGTAACTGAAATATTAAAATAAGACCTCTGAATTCCTTTTAATAAGGAGTTATAGGCAAGGTTAATTTACGCAAAGTACTTAGCTAATTTAGCTAAGTACTTTGTTAGTAATAAATACATACATAAGTCCTCAAAGGATTTAGGGAACGTATACACGGGAATAGTTCAATGGTAGAATAGAGGTCTCCAAAACCTTTGATCAGGGTTCGAATCCTTGTTCCCGTGCATAAATAACGGAATATGGCTAACGTAAGTGAATATATAAAAGAATCTTATACCGAGCTGGTTGAGAAAGTAAGCTGGCCAACCTGGCGCGAGCTGCAAAGCAGCGCTGTTTTAGTGCTTATTGCTACAGTTATCATCGCGCTGATTGTTGCAGGCATGGACCAACTGATAGGCGGGGCGCTTAAATATTTTTATAGTTCACTTGGTTAATATATAAGTACATGAGCGATCAATTAAAATGGTACGTAGTACGTGCTATAAGTGGTAAGGAAAAAAAGGTAAAACAATATATGGAGGCTGAGATAAACCGTTTAGGTATATCAGAACTTATCCCCCAGATATTGATCCCTACCGAAAAATACTACCAGATGCGCGATGGAAAGAAGATAGCCAAAGAGCGTAACTTCTTCCCGGGATATGTGCTGATGGAAGCCCAGCTTGATGGCGAAATTGAGCACGTTATAAAAAATATAAACAGCGTTATAGGTTTCTTAGGTGATAAAGCCGGGAATGCCATACCGCTGCGCCAGGCCGAAGTTAACCGTATTTTAGGTAAGGTTGACGAAATGAGCGCCCAGGGTGAAACCATGAATGTGCCTTATTATGTAGGCGAAAACGTGAAGGTGATGGACGGCCCATTCAATGGTTTTAGCGGCGTAATTGAAGAGGTTAACGAAGAGAAAAAGAAACTGAAGGTAATGGTAAAAATATTCGGGCGCCGTACGCCGCTTGAATTAAATTACATGCAGGTAGAGAAAGAATAGTACTTAGTAGCTAGTATCAAGTATCAAGATAATTGATAGGTACTAACAAAACACTAAGCAAAGATAATGGGCGAAAGAAGAAAGTAAAAAGTCTTGATACTTGATACTAACTACTTGATACCAGACTAAAAGAATGTTACATAGCTTCCACTTACTAACATTGAGTAACAATTAAAGTAAAACAAAAATGGCAAAAGAAGTCGGTGCGATGGTGAAACTACAAGTGAAGGGCGGCGCTGCAAACCCATCTCCACCAATTGGCCCAGCATTGGGTGCAAAAGGTGTGAATATTATGGAGTTTTGCAAGCAGTTCAACGCACGTACACAGGATAAACCTGGTAAAGTGCTTCCTGTAGTTATTACTGTTTATGTTGACAAGTCTTTCGATTTTATCATTAAAACCCCTCCTGTAGCTATCCAGTTAATGGAAGTAACAGGTTTAAAAAGTGGTTCAGCCGAGCCCAACCGTAAAAAGGTAGCCAGTGTAAACTGGAGCCAGGTTGAGACAATAGCTAAAGATAAAATGACCGATTTGAACGCGTTTACAGTTGAATCAGCCATGAAAATGGTGGCAGGTACTGCCCGCAGTATGGGGATAACCGTATCAGGTACGGCACCCTGGAATTAATTAATTTAAATCAGTTTAAGACAGTGGCTAGATTAACAAAAAATCAAAAAGTGGCACTCTCCAAAATTGAGGCTAACAAAGCATACTCATTACAGGATGCAACAAGCCTGGTAAAGGATATATCCAATACCAAGTTTGATTCATCGGTAGATATAGATGTACGTTTAGGAGTTGACCCCCGTAAAGCCAATCAAATGGTACGCGGTATAGCAACATTGCCTCATGGAACCGGTAAAACTGTACGTGTGTTGGTGCTTTGTACTCCTGATAAGGAACAAGAAGCAAAAGACGCAGGTGCTGATTACGTAGGTTTGGATGATTATATTGCCAAGATTGAAGGCGGATGGACTGATGTTGATATTATCATCACTATGCCAAGTGTTATGGCTAAAGTAGGTCGTTTGGGTCGTATTCTCGGTCCGCGTAACCTTATGCCTAACCCTAAATCAGGAACAGTAACTACAGATGTAGGCAAAGCTGTAACTGAGGTAAAAGGTGGTAAGATCGATTTCAAGGTTGATAAAACCGGTATCATCCACGCTTCAATAGGAAAAGTATCTTTCCCTGCTGATAAAATTTATGAGAATGCACTTGAAGTATTACAAGTGATTTCAAAATTAAAACCTTCATCAGCAAAAGGAACATATTTTAAAAGTATCCATCTCTCGTCAACAATGTCGCCGGGAATTGAAATTGAAACTAAAACAGTAGCGGGGATCTAAATCATGACAAAAGAAGAAAAACACGACTTAGTTATTGCCCTTACTGAACAGATGAAGGAATACGGTAATTTTTATATTACCGATACTTCTAATCTAACGGTTGCAAAAGTAAATGATATCCGCCGCAAATGTTTCGAAAGCGACATCACTATGCAGGTAACCAAAAATAGCTTGATTAAAAAAGCTATGGACGGTATCGATGGCGATTTTGCTCCAATGTACGATGCGTTAAAAGGTTCATCATCAATCCTTTTCTCAAAATCAGCAACTGCTCCGGCAAAGCTGATCAAACAGTTAAGGAAAAAAGGTGACAAACCGGTTTTAAAAGCAGCATACATTGATTCGGCCATATTTGTGGGCGACAATCAGCTTGATACCTTGATCAACTTAAAATCTAAGGAACAACTGATAGGCGAGATCATCGGATTATTGCAATCACCAGCTAAGAACGTTATTTCTGCATTACAATCAGGCGGAAATATACTGGCAGGCGTTGTAAAAACATTACAAGAAAGAGGTTAACGGGCACCCTAAGCTCCGAATTAAAACACAAAGCATTAAAAGTAAAAAATAAATAAAATGGCGGATTTAAAAGCGTTTGCTGAACAGTTAGTAAACTTAACAGTAAAAGAAGTTAACGAATTAGCTCAGATCTTGAAAGATGAGTATGGCATTGAGCCTGCTGCTGCAGCTGTTGCTGTTGCTGCTGCTCCAGCTGGTGGCGATGACGCTCCTGCTGCTGAAGCAGTTCAAACTGCATTTGACGTTATCCTGAAAGAAGCAGGTGGCGCTAAATTAGCAGTTGTAAAATTAGTAAAAGACCTAACCGGCCTTGGTTTGAAAGAAGCTAAAGACTTAGTTGATGGTGCACCTAAAGAAGTTAAAACAGGTGTAACCAAAGAAGAAGCTGAATCTCTGAAAAAACAATTAGAAGAAGCCGGAGCAGTAGTTGAGGTTAAATAATTTAACCCCGATACACAATAGCATCAGACTCCGACCGTTTTTGGTCGGGGTCTATTGCTGTTTATAATGGTTAGATGTTGAATTTGGGATATGGGGTTTATTACGGGATCGAACCGTTGATGAATTTTATACCTTCTCAGGTCTCATATCTCACATCTAAAAAGCATCTACAACAGTTTATTAATAAACTAAAATTATAATCCCTTGGCAAACATAAATAATCAAAGAGTAAACTTTGCAACCAGCAGGAAGGTACTTGATTACCCCGACTTTCTGGATGTTCAGTTGCAATCTTTCCAGGAATTTTTTCAATTAGAAACTACTTCAGACAACCGCTATAAAGAAGGGTTGTTTAAAGTGTTTGCCGAAAACTTTCCAATTTCAGATTCAAGAAACATCTTTGTTTTAGAGTTTCTTGACTATTTTATTGATCCGCCACGTTATGATATACAAGAGTGTATCGAGCGCGGGTTAACTTATAGCGTGCCACTAAAAGCCAAGCTTCGCCTTTCATGTAATGATGAAGAGCACGAAGATTTTGAAACGATAGTACAGGACGTGTACCTGGGAACCATCCCGTACATGACACCTAAAGGTACCTTCGTTATCAATGGCGCCGAGCGTGTAATTGTATCGCAGTTACACCGTTCACCAGGCGTATTCTTTGGCCAGAGCCGCCATACAAACGGTACTAAACTTTACTCGGCCCGTGTTATACCTTTCAAAGGTTCATGGATTGAGTTTGCTACAGACGTTAACAACGTGATGTATGCTTATATCGACCGTAAAAAGAAATTCCCGGTTACTACCCTGTTACGCGCCATTGGTTACGATTCTGATAAAGACATATTAGAATTGTTCGAACTGGCCGACGAGGTAAAAGTTAGCAAATCAGGTCTTAAAAAATTCATTGGCCGTAAGCTTGCCGCAAGGGTGCTTAAAAAATGGGTTGAAGACTT
>CAIWRU010000110.1 GCA_903915155.1 uncultured Mucilaginibacter sp. | reverse complement strand
GCCGGTTTCGCCCAGTATGCGGATATTGCGTTTTATCTCGTCAGTAATGTGCGGCACAACCTGAACAGTCTTCCCTAAAAACGCGCCCTCGCGTTCGCGGTTGATAACATTTTGATAAATGCGTCCGGTAGTGATGTTGTTGGCTTTTGATGTCGGCGTATTCAAAAAGCGTTCGTAGTGGCCAAGGTCAAGGTCGGTTTCGGCACCATCCTCGGTAACATAGCATTCGCCGTGTTCGTAGGGGTTCAATGTTCCCGGATCAATGTTGATATAAGGGTCGAATTTCTGGATAGTTACGCTGTAACCGCGCGATTGAAGGAGTTTCGCCAGTGAGGCTGAAATAATACCTTTTCCTAACGACGAGGTAACGCCGCCCGTAACAAATATATATTTAGTCATGATTTTGTGTGAATTTGGCCCCGGTTTTATGCCGGAACAAATTGTTTGTGTACGGGATACAAAAGTAACATTTTTTTCAGGTTTTGTTACAATTGTGGAGAAAATAGAAGCGTGTGGATGAAATTACTGATAATGAGATGACAGGGCATCGGGATCAAGTATCTTTTAATATTTTCAGCCAATATTATTTACCATCAGCATTGTATTCATAAATATCGCCATCCTTCAAATGATATAGCAGCTTTAGGTTTTCGCGTGCCTGCAGGTCTTTTAGGCCTATCAGCTCGGTATTATTTAAAGCGCCGAACCAAATCAAATAATAATGCTTTACCGCGAATAGCTTGTCTACATCATTTTTAAAATAGCGGTGGGGTAGTAGTATGGCCGTTTCGCCTGTAAAAAAGTATACGGCCTCATCGGCATCTGAATAGATTGGCACACCGGGTTTATAGATGTGTTTATGTGTTTTCAGGAATTTAATGAATTCGGATGTGTTCCAGTCGTCGTCGGTATAGCCGGGTACGCCGTAATCATTTTCATCATACCAGCGCTGGTAATCCGTTGCGCCTGTGGAGTACAGAAAAGACAACATCAACACAACAAACGGGATGGCATATATCAGCTGCTTCTTAAAATTATAATGCTTAATCACATCAGGTACCCAACTGGTAGCACCTATCAGCAAACAAATGAACATAGGCGACAAAAGCCTGCTGTTAAGTGGTTCAAAACGCGAAAATGTCGCCAATACCGGGATGAATATGCCATATACGGTGGCAAACATAATAATGATGGTCTCCCCTGTATTTATCCTGTTCTTAATGCCTTTCCATACCAATAAACCTACCAGGAAAAGTAATATGAAGCAGGCAATGCCAACCGCGTAAGGGTAAAATGTTGGTGGCAAACCCATCCAATCGCACATTACTTTACCAAAATAATACAGGTTTTTGCTAAGCGGCGTTATCGATGGCTCGCGCGTGCCCGTACTTAGTCCAGACGATAACCGGTTCTTAACTAGGTTAGCTATTAGCAGCGATATAGATATAAAGCCAAATATTAAAATATGCTTTATTTTTTTGAGGAGGGGTAATTCCTTATCTAGCAGCATTAATAAACCGCCGGTCATTATTAAGGTTACACCTGCGTATCGTGTTATGCAGCTAACAGCTACTAAAATCCCCAGCAACAATAAACTCAGCATGCTATGTTTCTGCATATAATGCCAGTAGGCCCACACAAATACCATTACCTCCAGCGTAAACAGTGTTTCCGACCATAAATAGGTATAGATCTCCAACAGCGCCGGACTAATAACTATGGCGATTAGAATAAGCCATTTGTATAGGTAGGAGTGCGATTTGAATTTCGATATGATGTATCCACTAAAAAATATAACCGCAGCAAACAGTAAACCATTTATAACAGGTGCGGCAGTAACCGTGTCAACCCTGGTAATAAATAATATTACCGATAAAAAGAAGGGATAAAACACCGGGAAAAAAACCAGCGGCCCGCCATTAAAAGTAAGCAGTGAGCCATGCTCATAAATGTTATGGGCCGTACTGGCATACATAATGGAATCGGGCGAAATGCCGATGCCGCTATAACTCGTATAAACATAATAAATGGCTATAAAGCCAAGTACTGCTGCAATAAACGAATCAAGGTTTTTTAAATACTTGGGTAGCGTCATTTAATTTAAGCTATCAAATCTAAAATGGTGCTTATCGGTTGGTCGCTTTTTATCAATATTCCTTTTACTCCCGCTGCTGTGCCCGCTATTACATCCCTATCCCTGTCGCCAATAAAATAGGATTGTGCCGGGTCGATGTTGTATTTTTCAATCCCCTGTAATAATAAACCCGGTTTAGGTTTTCGGCAATCACATGGTCCGGTATAATCGGGGTGGTGAGGGCAATAATATATATCGGTAAACTCAACGCCATGTTCTTTATAAGCAGCCTTCAGTTGTGTATGCATTTTTCCCATTTCGGCTTTTGTATACCAACCCTTAGCAAGGCCTCCCTGGTTGGTGGCCACTATCAGCAAATAACCTTTATCCTGCAGGGTTTTCAGTGCCTTAAAATTATCAAGGATATGAAAATCGTCAATGCTGCACACATAGTCGCCCATTTCCTTATTCAAAACTCCGTCGCGGTCTAAAAAAATTGCTTTGGTTTTTTCCGGCATTATAAATTATCGTTTAATGCAAAATTACTATTAAAAAAATAAATTTGTTCTTAATCGTACAAAGGGTGTCCGTTTCCGAACAATTTCAAGTTAGTAACATTGTATTAACTTGTTAATAATTAATGTGTTATAAATTTAGCATAAATATTGTTTTTTATACCAAAACCAGCCATATGAAAAAACTGATTACAATTACTGCCTTTGTTGGCTTATTTTTTTGTTCCGCGCCCGCATTTGCCCAAATTGATACTGTCGCTAATCTAAGCAATGCCGACAAGCTTTACGGCCTAAGCAAATTTTGGGAAGAGACAAGCTACAACTTCGCTTACTTTGACCATGCACACATCAATTGGGACAGCACTTATCGCGCTTACATCCCCAAAATACTCTCTACCAAAAACACCTGGCAATATTATGAGGTTATGGAGCGTTTTTGTGCGTTGCTTAAAGACGGACATACAGATATTGGCTTCCCCGTTCAATTGCTAACCCACAAATCAAGATACAAATGGATCTATATCGAAAATTTTGATAAACACTTTTTTGTTACCGATATGCCAGTTCAATATAAAGATAAAGTGCCCCTGGGTTCGGAGCTGATAAGTGTTGATGGCGTACCGGCGAAAGAATATGCCCAAAAGGAAATTATCCCATATATAAGTTCATCAACCGAGCATGTGTTGTGGAATAATGCCGCCGCTATGATGTTTTACGGTACCGATTCGGCACAAGTATGGCACCTTAAATTGCGCACGCCGAAGGGTAAACTGATAGATTATGATTACCAGTTTCACACAATCGGTACTAAATGGGAGCGGCGCGCAACAAATCAACCGTGGTCGGTCCTCGATTTTAAAAAGATAGGTGATATAGCCTACGTTAAGTTGAATACTTTTGGCGATACCGCTATCATCGGCAAGTTCAAAGCTATACTGTCACAGTTGTACACCTGCAAAGGGGTGATACTGGATATAAGAGACAATGGTGGCGGCGATACCGGCATAGGGGCAGAAATATTAAAGTATTTTACCGATAAAAGACTGATCGGCTCAACCTGGCGCACGCGCGATAACCTGTCATCATTCAGGGCGTGGGGTACTTACCAATTGCGCGATACCACCAAATATGAACACCTGAGCAATTGGCAAAAGAAAACTTATTTATCTGCCAAAGGCGATTACTGGTACAAAGGAGACACCATGACCTTTGATAACGATGTAAAAGTGCGGAAGATAACCTGTCCGTTAATTGTGCTTACCGGCAATAACACGGCATCTGCCGCAGAAGACTTTTTAATTATGCTGGATGGTTTAAAACCCCGGGCCACTACCATGGGCCAACGCACCTATGGCAGCACTGGTCAGCCAATGCCACTGGAACTGCCCGGATTAACTGAAAGCCGGATATGCACCAAGCGCGATACCTATCCCGACGGGCGCGATTTTGTGGGCGTTGGTGTTATACCAGATATTGAAATACCGCCCAACGTTAACGATGTAATAAACGGCACCGATAACGTACTCGATGCCGCAGTGAAGGAAATAAACAAACAAATAAAATAGCGCCGGTATTTGTATTATTTAATTTAGAATGTATCTAATTTGGTAAAGAAAGATGATTTTAGAATAAAATTCTGTCGAAAAAAACAATTTTGATTGCGATTTTACTAATAATAGAGGTGTAAATGGTATTAAATTTAAAAATTTGGTATTGTTTTAATGTATTCTTTTGAGATAATCCCAAAAATTAATAAATATATCGTAAAATTTTATCATTTTCTGTAACTTCGTGGTTAACCAGTTTTACAGGGTTAAGATTTTACGATGAACCAAGATGATAGCCACCAGGGCCTCTACAGGCCAGAATTTGAACATGATTCGTGCGGGACGGGGTTTATAACCAACATTAACGGACATAAGACCAACCAAATTATTGATGACGCGCTTACCATGTTAGAGAACATGGAACACCGCGGCGCGTGCGGGTGCGACCCCGACAGCGGTGACGGAGCAGGTATATTAATACAATTGCCCCATGAATTTTTAATGGAAGAATGCTCAGACCTTGAAATGAGCCTGCCACAACCCGGCGAGTACGGCGTGGGTATGATATTTTTCCCAAAGGATTCAGCGCTTAAAAAGGCTTGCCGTACTGTAATAGGTAACGCGGTTGAAAAATTAGGTTTACACACCATGGGGTACCGCAAAGTGCCTGTTGATTCAACCGTTATTGGCGAAACTGCGCGCAAGGCTGAACCCGATTGTGAGCAGATATTTATAGCAAGGCCCCATCATATTACCAATACCGACGATTTTGAGCGTAAGTTATATGTATTAAGAAGGTACATTAATAAAACAATTACTGAAACCATTGCAGGTGCAGGCGAACATTTCTACTTTACGTCGCTATCTTGCAAAACTATAGTTTATAAAGGCCAGGTAACCACTTACCAATTGCGTCAATATTTTCCTGATCTGAATGATTCGCGCATGGCATCGGGCTTTGCCATGATACACTCGCGTTTCTCAACCAATACTTTCCCATCGTGGAAACTGGCACAGCCTTTTCGCTTAATTGCCCATAACGGCGAAATAAATACATTAACAGGTAACCTTAACTGGTTCTATTCGGGCCTTAAATCATACGCTTCGGCCTATTTCAGTGCCGAAGAAATGGATATGCTGCTGCCGGTTATCGATAATAATCAATCCGACTCGGCTTGTTTGGATAATATCATCGAAATATTGCTGCACACAGGTCGCTCACTACCGCATGTAATGATGATGCTCGTGCCAGAAGCTTGGGATGGCAACCTGCACATGGACCCCATAAAGAAAGCATTTTACGAATATCATGCTACCCTGATGGAGCCATGGGACGGCCCTGCTGCCATCACCTTTACCGATGGTAAACTGGTAGGTGCCTTGCTCGACCGGAACGGCCTGCGCCCGTTGCGTTATGCCATAACTAACGACGGCCGTGTTATAGCCGCTTCGGAAGCCGGGGTATTGACCATTGATGAATCGACAATAATAAAGAAAGGCCGCTTGCAGCCCGGTAAAATGTTGTTGATCGATACTGAAAAAGGCAAGATAATTACTGATGATGAGATCAAACATCAAATAGCATCGCAGCAACCTTACGGCCGATGGCTCGAGAATTATAAGATCCGTTTGGAAGACCTGGCCGAGCCACGTTTGGCTTTCTCCGACTTATCGCCTGATTCTGTTTTCCGTTACCAACAGGTATTCGGTTATAGTCGCGAAGACATCGACACCATTATTAAACCAATGGCGCTCGACGGTAAGGAGCCGATAGGTTCAATGGGGACTGACGTGCCTTTGGCCATACTGTCGGACAAACCACAACATTTATCAAGCTATTTTAAGCAATATTTTGCCCAGGTTACCAACCCGCCAATCGACCCGATACGCGAGCGTTTGGTGATGAGCCTCGCTACCTTTATAGGCAATAACGGCAATTTACTTGATGAAGATAAAATGCATTGCCATTGCGTAATGCTGAAACACCCGATATTAAAAAACCACCAGCTTGAAAAGCTGCGAAGTATTGATACCGGTATGTTCCATGCCAAAACACTGCAAACTTACTTTAAGGCCGATGGTCAGCCGGGTTCAATGCAAAAAGGCTTACAGCGCGTTTGCCGCTATGCCGAAGATGCGGTTGATGATGGTTTTGAAGTATTAATACTTTCCGACCGAGCAATTGATTCAGAACACGCTCCTATACCATCGTTACTGGCGGTATCTGCAGTGCATCACCACCTGATCAAAAAAGGTCGTCGTGGCTCGGTAGGCTTGGTTGTTGAAGCCGGCGATATTTGGGAAGTACACCATTTTGCCTGTTTATTGGCATTTGGCGCTACAGCTATCAACCCATACCTGGCGTTATCAACCATCGAAACCATTAAAAGGAATGGTAGCCTTGAAACTACGCTCGATGAGAAGTACTTATTAAAAAACTATGTAAAATCGGTTAATGATGGCTTGCTGAAGATATTCTCGAAAATGGGTATATCAACCCTGCAATCATACCACGGTTCACAGATATTCGAAATATTAGGTTTGAATAAAGACGTAGTGAGCAAGTATTTCTGTGGTGCTGTTACCCGTATAGAGGGTTTGGGCCTTGATGAAATTGCCCGCGAATCGCTTTGTAAACATAAAATAGGCTTTGGAAGCGAGAATAGCGCCGAAAGTCATTTATTGCCCGAAGGTGGTATCTACCAATGGAAACGCAGGGGCGAGGCACATTTATTTAATCCTACAACAGTACACTTGTTGCAGCATGCTACCCGCAGCGATAATTACGAAGTATATAAGGACTATGCAAGAGTTATAAATGAACAGGGCGAAAAACATTTTACGATACGCGGTTTGCTTGATTTTACTCATCATCGCGAAGCTATCAGCATTGATGAGGTTGAACCGGCTGAAAATATCATGAAACGATTTGCAACCGGCGCTATGTCGTTCGGTTCCATTTCACACGAAGCGCACAGTACTATGGCCATTGCCATGAACCGCATAGGCGGCAAAAGCAATACGGGCGAAGGCGGCGAGGATGAAATGCGTTATGAGAGAATGGCGAACGGCGATTCCATGCGTTCGGCTATCAAACAAGTGGCGTCGGCACGTTTTGGGGTTACCTCCAACTATTTAACCAATGCCGATGAACTGCAAATTAAAATGGCGCAGGGTGCAAAACCAGGCGAAGGCGGGCAGCTGCCTGGCCATAAGGTTGATGACTGGATCGCTAAAACCCGTCACTCAACGCCCGGTGTTGGCTTAATATCGCCGCCGCCGCACCACGATATTTATTCTATCGAGGATCTGGCGCAATTGATATTCGACCTTAAAAATGCCAACCGCGAGGCACGTATCAATGTGAAATTGGTATCGAAAGCTGGCGTAGGCACCATAGCAGCAGGCGTTGCCAAAGCACATGCCGATGTTATTTTAATAGCCGGTTATGATGGTGGTACAGGCGCATCACCTATAAGCTCAGTTAAACACGCTGGTTTGCCGTGGGAGCTTGGTTTATCCGAAGCACACCAAACACTGGTACGCAACAAACTGCGCAGCCGTGTGGTATTGCAAACAGACGGTCAGCTAAAAACTGGTCGCGACTTAGCTATCGCGGCTTTGCTTGGCGCTGAAGAATGGGGTGTAGCCACTGCAGCCTTAGTTGCTGGCGGCTGTATCATGATGCGCAAATGCCACTTGAATACCTGCCCTGTAGGTGTTGCTACGCAAGACCCTGAATTACGCAAACTGTTTAGCGGCAAGCCCGAACACGTAGTTAACCTTTTCCGCTTTATGGCTGAGGAACTACGCGAGATAATGGCCGAACTAGGTTTCCGCACTGTTAACGAAATGGTTGGCCGTGTACAGTTCCTGAAAGTAAAAGACAACCTGACAAACTGGAAAGCCAAGAAGATAGACCTTAGCGGCATATTGCACCCCGTAACCAATGAAAAAGGCTTAACGCTTTACAACAGCGAAAAACAGGATCATGGGATGGCTGAGATACTCGATTGGAAATTGTGGGAAACAGCGAAACCGGCCCTTGAGGATAAAACACCTGTGTTTGCCACTTACGATGTGAAAAATACCGACCGTACGCTGGGTACATTATTATCGAACGAAATATCGAAAATATATGGCTCGGCAGGTTTGCCCGATAATACGATCAATTATAAATTCAAGGGTTCGGCCGGGCAAAGTTTCGGCGCGTTTGCTACCAAAGGCATATCCTTTGAGTTGGAAGGCGAAGCCAATGATTATGTAGGAAAAGGTTTATCCGGTGCTCAACTGGCCATCTACCCGGCTGAAAAAGCGACTTTTACGCCAGAAGATAACATCATCATAGGCAACGTTGCCTTGTATGGTGCCACATCGGGCGAGGTGTTTATCCGTGGTATGGCAGGCGAGCGTTTTGCCGTGCGTAACTCGGGTGCAACTACCGTTGTTGAAGGTATTGGCGACCACGGTTGCGAATACATGACCGGTGGCCGCGCATTGATATTGGGCGGTACAGGCCGCAACTTTGCAGCCGGTATGAGCGGCGGTATTGCCTGGGTTTATGACCCTGAACGCACTTTTGCCGAAAACTGCAACACTGAAATGGTCGACCTTGACCCGCTATCGATACAGGACGAGGAGCAGATCCTTGCGCTGTTACGCAAACACATCCATTTAACCGGCAGTAAAGTTGCCCAGGATCTGTTTAAAAACTGGAAAGATGCATCGGGTAAGTTTGTGAAGGTATATCCGAAAGAGTACAAAAAAGTTTTAGAAAAATTAGAATATCAAGCCGTAAACTAATAAGATGGGAAAACCAACAGGATTCCAGGAGTTTAACAGAGAACTGCCGGAAAAAGTATCACCTGCCGAACGTGTAAAAAATTATAACGAGTTTGTTGGCTTATATAGTGATGAAAAATTAAACCAGCAGTCGGCGCGCTGCATGAATTGCGGCATCCCTTTTTGCCATTCAGGCTGTCCACTGGGAAATATTATCCCTGAGTTTAACGATGCGGTGTATCGTAAAAACTGGGAAGAAGCCTACCAGATATTATCATCAACCAATAACTTCCCCGAGTTTACCGGCAGGATATGCCCCGCTCCGTGCGAGTCGGCGTGTGTGCTGGGAATAAACAAACCGGCAGTTGCTATTGAAGAGATCGAGAAGCACATTATTGAAATAGCTTATGCCAATAACCTGGTTAAGCCGGTAGCGCCTGTTATTAAAACAGGTAAAAAGGTTGCTGTGGTAGGTTCAGGCCCTGCGGGCTTGGCTGCTGCCGCACAATTGAGCAAGGCGGGCCATGCGGTTACGGTTTATGAGCGCGATGATAAGGCAGGCGGTTTGCTACGTTACGGGATTCCTGATTTTAAGATGGAGAAATGGATCATCGACCGCCGTTTAAAGATAATGGAAGAAGATGGCGTTGTGTTTAAATACAATGTTGAAGTAGGGAAGGATGTATCGGCTGACGAGATAGTACGTGGTCATGACGCGGTTGTTATGGCCGGTGGTTCAACCATCCCGCGCGACTTACCAATACCGGGCAGGCAGTTTAAAGGGATACATTTCGCAATGGACTTCCTGAAACAACAGAATAAACGTGTTGGTAGCAGCCCTTTCGATACTGAAGATATTTTTGCGACCGGCAAGGATGTAATTGTAATCGGCGGTGGCGATACCGGATCTGATTGCGTGGGTACATCAAATCGCCAGGGTGCTGCGTCAGTAAAACAGTTTGAGGTAATGTTCCGCCCGCCTGAGGCGCGTACACAGCACATGCCATGGCCAACCTATCCAATGGTGTTAAAGGTGACCAGTTCGCACGAGGAAGGCGCCGACCGTTATTGGGGCATCAATACAAAAGAATTTTTGGGCGACGAGAATGGCGAACTAAGGGCTATCCGTGTAACTGATGTTAGCTGGGAGACTGATGTACTGGGTCGCCCGGTTAAATTTAGTGAGGTAGAAGGCTCAGAACGCGAGATACCTTGCCAGCGTGTGTTTTTGGCGATGGGCTTTGTGCATCCGCAGCATGAAGGCATGCTTAAGAAATTAGGCGTGGAGCTTGATGTGCGTAAAAATGTAAACGCTAACGATAAAACTTACCGCACCAACGTAAGCAAAGTATTCTCAGCAGGCGATATGCGCCGCGGGCAATCACTGGTGGTTTGGGCCATATCCGAAGGCCGCGAATGCGCACGAAAAGTTGATGAATTCTTAATGGGCCACTCAACACTTGAATGCAAAGATGGCGTTAACTTGTTTGAGCAGGTGTTTTAGTGTGGCCTATAGTTAATGGCTCATAGTTCATGGTAAAAAACTAACCAATTATAGTAAGCCGGTTCGCAATACACGAACCGGCTTTTTTGTTTTGAAACTGCATTATAATTTGTGGATGTCATGGTGAGGCTCTCGAAGCATGTGGGCAAAGGCTTTTACGCTTTCATTTGCAAGCAGTATGATCGCACTATTACTTCTCCGCCGGATTTTTCTTCCCCGCCAACAGTTTCTCAACCATTTTAGTTAACCGTTCATCACGGGTTTTTTCCTGCTTAGCAGTGAGTATCCAAAGCACGTATTCTTTTTTGTTGGAGTAGGAGAGCTGCTGGTAAAAGGCCAGCGCCTGTGGTGTTTGCTGTAATGCCTCCTTTATTATGGGCGGCAGTGTTACCTGCTTATTGTCAACATCAATATAAGCGCCGTATTCGTTATTGCGTACAGCATCGTTACGGCCTTCAGATGTTTTGGTATGCTCAACGGGTTTAAATCGCAGGGCCGTCCAGGTTTCATTAACTGATATGGAGGTCACAACCCGTAAGCCTAAGCTGGTCAATTCATCCCAACTACTCATCATTTCCAAATCAGTTTGTATGCCCGAACTTTTTTTAGGGTAAGCGATCCAGAATATTGTATCAGGCTTTAATAGCGGCCTTACTATTTGTAATGATGTGGTTAGGTCTGTACTGTTTTTTATAAATAGCTGTATACCATTGTATTCACCATTTGCATCATAACTTATTTGCACATCATCGGGTAGTGGTTCAATTATTGGTAAATAATTAGCCGATGCGTTAAAAAGCAGCCATTTTGAACCCGGTTTTACCTGTAATTTTTTACTGAGATCCGTCATGCGGCTAATTTATAAACAAATTGGCTTAAATATTGCATAACGTTTATTGTCAATTCATTAACCAATTTTTATCCGATACCTATGAGAACCACAAAGCATAATGACGGGCATACCGTAATTGTAAACGGCCCCGTAAAAAATGACATGAAAATAATGCTGCAGGATGTAAAACAGTTAGAATCGCAAATTAAACGCCTGCGCGAAGCTGTAAATGCTTATCGTATTACCGTTGACCAGTTTTTTATGTCGTAATTATTTTCGAGAAGAAATCCCACAAAACAATACCGGCCGATACCACGATATTAAAAGAATGCTTGGTACCGAATTGTGGTATTTCAATACAGCTATCTATCATTCCCATTACTTCATCGCTTACGCCATTCACTTCGTTGCCAAATATAAGCGCGTATTTTTCGGCGGTTTTAGGCGCAAAATCATTTAAACTGATACTATTTTCGGCTTGTTCTATTGCTATTATTCGGTAAGCTTCTGCACGCAAATGTTCAATCGCTTTTACAGTGTTATCAAAATAAAGCCAGTTAACGGATTGTGTAGCACCGAGGGCAGTCTTTTCAATTTCGCGGTGTGGGGGTTGGGCGGTTATACCGCAAAGGCATACCAGTTCCACCGCAAAACCATCGGAAGTACGGAATATGGAACCGATATTGTACATGCTGCGCACATTGTCAAGCACAACGGCAACGGGTAGTTTGGATTGTTGTTTAAATTCATCAACCGAGGCGCGGTTGAGTTCATCCATTTTTAGTTTGCGGTGCTCGTTCATACCCGGCAAAGGTACAATTAACTCAATATACCCACACCATCGCCAATTAACGAACTGTAAACAGATGGGGCGTAGCCTATTTTAGCGGTATAGTAGTTTATCACTTCACTGCTGAAATCATCAAAAGCATCGGCTTTTACCAAAGCTATAGCACAACCGCCAAAACCGGCACCCGTCATTCTTGCCCCGGCAACATTGGTATCTGTTTTAGCATATTCAACAACGGCGTCTAGTTCTTTGCCGCTCACTTCGTACAAGTCGCGCAGCGAATCATGCGAGGCATACATCAGCCTGCCAAACTCGGCCAGGTTGTTCCCTGCCAGCGCTTTCGCAGCCAGTTTTACCCGGTCATTCTCCTCAATAACATGGGTGGCGCGTTTAAGCACCACTGCATCGGTAATAAGGTGTTTGTATTTATTAAAGGTGTCGGTATCAATATCGCACAAATTATGAATATCAAGCTCTTGTTGAAGCGCCTTTAAAGCTGCTGCACATTCCTGTACACGTTCGTTATATTTTGATTCGGCCAGTTTGCGCGGTTTGTTGGTATTGATGATCGCCAATACATGATCGCCCAAATTGCTGTCTACCGCTTCATAATCCAATGTATCGCAATTCAGCATCAACGCCTTATCCTTTTCGCCGAAGGTCACAGCAAACTGGTCCATTATGCCCGAATTTAAACCTATGAATTTATTTTCAACCCATTTGGAAAGTTTAACCAAATCAAGCTTGCTATAACCGGAATTAAATAGCGTATTGAACGCGAAAGCAGTTACAACCTCGATCGATGCGGACGACGACAGGCCCGAGCCAATGGGAATATTACCATGATACAACATGTCTAACCCTTGTAACTGGTGGCCGTCGTTCAAAAAATGTTGTATAACGCCTAACGGGTAATTATACCAGCACGAGTTTTCTTTGGTATAGCTGCTCTGCAGGGGTATATCGGCAGTATCTTCAAAATTTACACTCCTGAAACGGAAAACGCCATCATTGTTGGGTGCTGTTAACATGGATGTGCCTAAAGTAATTGCACAGGGCATTACCAGCCCGCCATTGTAGTCAATATGTTCGCCGATAAGATTAACACGCCCCGGCGAAAAAAATGCGTTAGCCGCAGGCTTACCATAAATAGCTATAAACTCTTGTTGTAATTGGTCCTTCATTATTTTAAAATAGGTTCGCGATGACAAATATTGCAAATATTTATATTATTATCTGTTTTATTTACAGTTATTAATTTATGATTAGAATAAACAGAATAAATTTTAACTTGTTAAACTTAAAACTGTGTAAAACAAACTAACAAACAACATGAATCAATACTTGGTTACTGCATACGATTATACCGATGACGGCGCATTAAAACGCCGCATGGATGTGCGCCCGCATCATTTGGATGGTGTGCGCGAACTAAAAGCAAACGGACATTATTTTTTGGGCGGTGCGATGTTGGATGATGACGGTAGAATGGTTGGTTCGACAATGATACTGCAATTTGAGGACGAGGAGCAACTGGAAGCCTGGAAACAAAGCGAAGTGTATATTACCCAAAAAGTATGGGAGTCAGTTGATATAAAACCATTCAGGGTGGCAGAGGTATAGCCCCCTAACCCTGTGAAGAGGGAATTATTATAAATTTAATATCGAACACTGAATATCGAATGTTGAATAATGAAGTGAACTTCACTATTAGGTATTATTATTTCATCATATATTGCCAAAAAAACAAAAAGCCCGGGCTCGATTTAAACGAGCCGGGGCTTTTTGCTATTTATAAAGAATTATATTTTCTTTTTCGTACGCGATGAAAGGTTGATGAGGTAAGTTTGTCCATTAACAGTTAGGGTAGCATTATCACCGCCGTTAAACACAATGGTACCTGTATAGTTAAATGCACCACGTTTTGGCATATCGCCACTTATGGTAAAGCTGGCACTGCCGCTTTTTATAATACGTAATGGTTTTACCAGCACCAGGTTGGTTACAGTAATATCAACGCTGTGTGTGCCTTCAAAACTGGTGTCCGTTTTTGACTGGAACGAACCGCTGCGTTTGTATTCGCCGTTGATGCTGTAAGTAGGTGATAAATGGTTAACACCGCTGATAGTAAAATCGGAGCTTCCTGAAAATGTTGACGCAAGATTTGGGGTAACAAAACTACCGCTGTACGCAGCTGTTGTGTTTACGCTGGGCGAAGTTCCGCAATTGTAAGTGTAAGTGTACTTTGCTTTGTAGGTGTAATTGTACTGCGTGCCGAAAGGTATAGAACGGTTTACGCTGTCGGCCCAGGTTACGCCGCAGGTAGTGTCAACGTGTAATTTAGCGTCTGCTGAAACTGTAAGGTCGGTAGTGCCGCTCAAAGCGCCTTGGGTGCTGGTTGAAAGCGATGCGGTCACAAGGTCGGCCGCCTGATCGGTTGCGTTGTTGTTAGGCTGTGATGAGCCATTCCCCTTTTTACAGGCTGCCATTACTCCCACCAAAAGTAATGCGATAGCTGTTAATCTTAGTGTTTTCATAAAGTTTATTATTTAGTGTATAGAGGTATTATTTTGTGTATGACCAAATAATAATATGAAGGTTTAATTGCTTTGTAACATTTTTATTATAGAAAGATAAACCAATAAAAAACCTTCGAGCTTTTTAAAGCTTCGCAGGTTTTTTATGCGTAATATATTGATTTATATGGTGTTTAATACAGCTATGTCGTCTTCGGTAAGCGCCACATCAATTGATTTCATATTTTCTTCAAGGTGGCTAACACTTGATGTACCGGGTATCAATAATATATTATCGGCATGATGCAACAGCCAGCTCAAGGCAACCTGGTATACGGTGGCGTTATGTTTATCGGCAACTTTTTGCAGTTTTTGCTGGCTGGCAACATTAGCAGCATTTAGTGGGAACCAGGGGATAAAAGCTATATTATGCTCTTTGGTATAGTCAAGCACGCTTTCCCATTTTCGGTTATCAACGCTGTACATATTTTGTACCGATACCACTTCGAAAAATTCCTGGGCTTTTTTAATATCGTCCACACTTACTTCCGACAGTCCGATGTGTTTTATTTTGCCATCCTGCTGTGCTTTTTGCAAAAAATCGAAAGTTCTTTCAGCCGGCACTTTAGGGTCGATACGATGAAGTTGGTAAAGGTCGATACGATCAAGCTTTAAGCGTTTCAAGCTGCCTGCTAAAGCTTCTTTCAAGTGTTCAGGGCTTGCATCTACCGGCCATTGGTCGGGCCCGGTGCGTAACAAGCCGCCTTTTGTACCTATAACCAGGCCGGGAGGGTATGGGAAAAGTGCCTCAGCTATCAATTCTTCCGATACATGCGGGCCATAACTGTCGGCAGTGTCAATGAAATTAACGCCCAGTTCCACCAGTCGTTTTAAAACGCGGATAGCTTCATCCTTATCTTTCGGTGGGCCCCAAATGCCTTTCCCGGTAATTCGCATCGCGCCATATCCAAGGCGGTTAACGGTTAGGTCGCCGCCTATCGTGAATGTTTTTTTAAATGAAATTGTTGTGTCTGCCATGGTAAATGTTATTTTAATATTTAACCCAAGTTTAGGGGTTTTGTTTAGGTACAAGTCAACCGGAATGTCATATTAATTAACCTGCCGATAAATCAAATAGTAGTATATTGCGATGAAAAATGATGTCCGCAAAGCACGATTATGATGCCGTTGTAGTTGGATCGGGGCCAAATGGCCTTGCGGCCGCTATATTGCTGCAACAAAACGGTCTTTCGGTTTTATTGCTCGAGGGAAAGAATGAGATCGGTGGCGGCCTGCGTTCGGCCGAACTTACGCTGCCCGGGTTTACACACGATATTTGCTCGGCCATACATCCACTGGCCGCCGGTTCGCCATTTTTTCAGCAACTACCGCTGGAAGAACATGG
Organism: uncultured Mucilaginibacter sp.; assembly: GCA_903915155.1. Taxonomy (GTDB): domain Bacteria; phylum Bacteroidota; class Bacteroidia; order Sphingobacteriales; family Sphingobacteriaceae; genus Mucilaginibacter. The sequence continues at coordinate 2,590 of CAIWRU010000110.1, read as the reverse complement.
CCTCGAATATATTTATCCACCTGTAGCCGCCGCCCAGCCCTTTGATAATGGCACAGCGGCAGTTCTAAAACAATCAATTGAAGAAACTGCAAAGTTATTGGGTGCAGATGAACAGGCCTACCTGCAACTGATGCAGCCTATAGTAAATGAATGGCCGTCTATCGCACCCGACGTTTTGGGCCCACTGCATTTTCCGGCACACCCGCTTGCCATGGCACGGTTTGGTTTCCCGGCGTTAACATCAGCCACTCATCTGGCAAAACGCTTTAAAACAGCCGAAGCAAAAGGCCTTTTGGCAGGTATGGCCGCACATGCAATGCAGCCATTGTCGAATGCAGCAACATCAGCCATCGCTTTAGTTTTAATGGCGAACGGGCACCTGAAAGGTTGGCCGGTGCCTAAAGGCGGTTCAAACCGTATTGCTAATGCTTTGGCATCGTATTTTGTGTCGATAGGTGGAAAGATAGAAACAGGGGTAAATGTGACGTCGTTGCAGCAACTACCCTCGTCCGGGGCTGTTTTGTTTGATGTTTCACCAAGGCAATTATTGCAGATAGCAGGGCATAAGTTCTCGACAATTTATAAATGGCAGTTGGAGCGTTACCGCTATGGTATGGGAGTTTTTAAGATGGATTGGGCGCTCGACGGTCCCATACCGTTCAAAGCCGAAGGCTGTACAGACGCCGGTACCGTACATATTGGCGGAACTTTGCAGGAAATAGTTGACAGCGAACAGCAAATCTGGAACGGCAAGCACACTGAAAAACCATATGTGTTGCTGGCACAACAAAGTTTATTCGACGATACCCGAGCACCGGCAGGCAAACACACAGCCTGGGCCTACTGCCATGTCCCTAACGGGTCAACAACCGATATGACAACCATTATTGAAAACCAAATAGAGCGCTTCGCGCCGGGCTTTAAGGAGCGTATATTGGCCAAACACACCATGAATACCGTTCAGGTTGAAGAATACAACCCCAATTATATAGGCGGCGATATCAATGGCGGTGTTATCGATCTCGGCCAGTTATTTACACGTCCGGCATTACGCTGGTCGCCCTATAAAACATCAGCCAAAGGCTTATACTTGTGTTCAGCTTCAACGCCACCGGGAGGTGGTGTGCATGGCATGTGCGGTTATTACGCTGCAAAAAGAGTGTTGAAAGATATGGGTATATCCGTTCAGGCATTTTAATTATTCAACCTTCCAATTTTTCAACAAATTCCCTATTTTCGGTACATGCATAAAGGACGTTTAGAGGCTTTCAGCGATGGGGTGATCGCTATCATCATCACCATTATGGTATTGGAGATAAAAATGCCTGGCGATCATCACGATAGCATCGCTTCGCTATTGCCGCTTTACCCAATATTTATTTGCTATATAATGAGTTTTATTTATATAGGCATTTACTGGAATAACCATCATCACATGTTCCAGGTAGTAAAATCTGTGAACGGAACTATCCTTTGGGCTAACCTGCACTTATTATTTTGGCTATCGCTTGTTCCGCTGGTGACAGAGTGGATGGGTGAGAACAACTTCACCAAATGGCCCACCATAATGTATGGCGTTTCGTTAATAATGAGCGCCGTAGCATATACCATATTGGTTATAGTATTAAAAAAACACGAGGGTGAAGATTCGCTTTTTGTTAAAGCCATTGGCAAAGACTGGAAAGGTAAAGTATCCATCCTGATTTATGCAACCGGTATAGCAATCGCTTTTTTCAACCCTTGTATAAGTTTCGTGCTTTATGCTTCAGTAGCTTGTGTTTGGTTTATTCCCGACAGGAGAATAGAAAAGCGGGTGGTGAAAGAAGAAAATTAATTTTATATCGACTGGGCGACGTTGCATATTTTCTTCGCGATAGCCTCAAACGACAGGTTCGATTCGAAATATTCCAACGCTGTTTCCTGCTTTTCAATAATATCTATTTCACTACATTGCTTTAAGACAGATAATAATTCAGCCTCATTCCCCGGCTCAAAAAGCAACCCGCACCTGCCGTTATCAGTTATCATCCTGAACGAAAAAATATCGGTAACAACAGGCATGCATCCGCACGACATTGCCTCGCAAACTGCGGTTCCGCTGCCCTCGTAATAGGAACCGGCAATAATAATATCGGCACTGTTAAACCAGTATTGCAGTTCGCTGTGTGCCACCTTGCCCACTAAGGTAATACTATCCTTTTGCGGCGATATATCTATAATTGCCTGCGCAAAACTTAGCAGTTCATCGGTATGATAGATCACATACAAATGCGCTACCGGGTTTATAGCTGCGTATTTTAGAAACGCCTTGATGATAGTCACATACATGTCGAACTTAACCTATTAAACATGAAACCTCAAATTGGAATAAGCGATGAAAACCTCGCTGCTGTTGCACACGCTTTAAACAGTCTTTTAGCAGATGAATTTGTATTGTACACAAAAACACGTAACGCCCACTGGAACGTAGAAGGGACCGATTTTCATAGTCAGCACCTATTTTTTGAATCTCAATACCAGGCTTTGGAAGAAGTGGTTGACAGTGTTGCTGAACGTATACGCTCATTAGGGCATTATGCACCTGCTACTT
>CAIWRU010000109.1 GCA_903915155.1 uncultured Mucilaginibacter sp. | reverse complement strand
TAAGTCCCTTCGATCAATCACGATACATTTATCAGTTAGTGTTCGACTTTGTCTGCATCAGACGACTGTTATTTGGAGCATGTGTATATGTAATAGCCGTCCAGATTTCTTGTGAGCGTTCCGGAATGCACCTTTTTTTAACCCAGATTCCGCAATAGCGATAAAATGCCTAAATTGGCCTTTAAATTCTAATGCGTAGCAATAGAGAAATTAAGCCATGGAATTCGATATAAGCTATACCAGCAAAGAGATTACGCCTTGGGGCGGAATGGTATTTTTGGAGCAAATGTTGCAGAAAACGGGCTTTCGTGATCTTGTTGACAATAATCCTGACTTGCCGGTGTCCGGCTCTAACCGTGGCTACAAAACATCAACCATTATTGAGGGGTTTATTACCAGTATCTGGTGTGGGGCTAATCGTTTTTTGCATACCGAAGTTACCCGCCATGATGCAGCTTTAGGTAAAATATTCGGATGGCCGCGTACGCCAGGGCAGGATACTTACAAACGATTCTTTGGTAAATTTACCCAATCCACCAACCAGTCCGTAAGCGACTATTTTTATACATGGATATTCGACAATCTTAAGTTCGACAACTTTACTTTGGATATCGACTCGTCTGTAATGACCCGGTACGGACAGCAGCAAGGAGCTAAAAAAGGGTATAATCCGCAAAAAAAAGGTCGTAACTCGCATCATCCGCTGATTGCATTTATTGACGATGTGAAGGTGGTTGCCAATATGTGGCTGCGAAGTGGTGACACCTCGTCGGCTAATAATTTTCTTGCATTTCTTGAAGATACTTTGTCGAAGCTGAAAAATAAATCTATAGGTCTGATCCGCCTTGACAGCGGGTTTTGCCAATCCGATATCTTTGATCACCTGGAACAAAAGCAGATTGATTATATTGTTTCTGCAAAGTTTACCCACCCAATACAGCGACTCATAGCCGGGAAAAAAGGATGGATGATGTTGGATAACGGTATAGAGATATGTGAACAAATCCACCAGGCATCTGTTTGGCAAAAGCCTCGCCGGATTGTGATCGTAAGGCAAAAGATAAAAGACCGCCCGCAGGCAACAGGGAGGCAGTTAAAGCTTTTTAAAGATAACGAAGAGCATCAGGGCTACCGCTATTCAGCTTATGTGACCAACCTTAGGTTTGCAGCATCTGATGTTTGGCGCCTGTACCGTGGCCGTGCCGAAGCTGAAAACAGAATCAAAGAATTGAAGTATGATTTTGGCTTCGACAGCTTTAACCTCAATAGTTTTTATGCTACTGAGGCTGCGTTGACCTTTGCAATGATTGCTTATAACCTCATGGCATTATTCAGGACATTTATATTGCAGGAAAAAACACAGAAAACACTTTCCACCCTACGTTACAGAACATTTGCGATTGGTGCTTATTTTGAAAAAATCAATGGTAAACTCGTGCTTAAAATAGCTTTGAGTAAAAAAAGACGGGCATGGTTTTCCGGCCTCTGGAACTACTCAAAAGAGTTCGATTACCCTTTCGTGCTATCTAATGCGTAATCCGGGATTAGTACTTGTATTGTAGGTAGTTACATACTGCTGCACATTGGTTACTACCGGGAAAGCAGGAAAAGGCAGGCTGGCACCGCCGGCAGGCAATGGCACTCCTGCCGTATCACCTGCCACTTGCGGCACGGTTATCTGTTGGTTATAGGGTATATCTACATTAATATTGGCAAAATCATGGATCTTACTGCAGCCGGTCACTATTAGCAATAAGGCAGCTCCTGTTAAACACATTATACGTTTCATAATGATATGCTTACCAAAAATGTGCCGCCACAAGCTATTTATCGTTAATTTTGCCCTCCCGCAATAAACTTGCAGGCAGATATTGTAGTAATAATGAGCAAAACAGTAGCATTTCATACATTAGGATGTAAGCTTAACTATTCAGAGACATCGGCGCTAAGCCGTACGTTGGAAGCAGATGGCTTTGTGAAAATGGACTTTGAAGAGCAGGCCGATGTGTATGTGATCAATACCTGCTCTGTGACCGACAATGCCGATAAGGAATGCCGGATGATGGTGCGCCGCATACAGAAACGCGCACCGGAGGCCACGGTGGTGATAACCGGCTGCTATGCCCAGCTAAAGCCGGAAGAGATAGCGAAGATAGATGGGGTGGACCTGGTACTTGGGGCAGCT
>CAIWRU010000108.1 GCA_903915155.1 uncultured Mucilaginibacter sp. | reverse complement strand
ATTATAAATTATTCTTATAATTAAACTTTCCTGCAAAAGAAGTAGTAAGAGCCTTTTTAGAAGTAAAAAGTAAAAAGAATTGGCATGATTAGATTTCAGAGTTCAAATTATTAAAATGTCTAAACGAACAAGGCAACAATATTTTTACGCAAACGTTATAAAAACAGCGGCATTTACAGGTATTTATAACGTTTTTACAACAAAATGAAAAATTGTGATACTAATTAAATAAAAAATTTAATTAATTTGCCGAGTGTGAATAAGTGTGCCGGGACAGCGTGTTAAAAAAAATTACACACTAAATATAGGTTATAAACTTATTCATGGTATTTTTACAAAAAATTTAAGCAGGGTTAATACATGGTTAAAAAACTACAGGAAAAAATTGCCCAGTTCCAGGATGCGAATATGATCCGGGAAAAGGGGCTATATCCTTATTTCAGGCCTATAGAGTCGGGCCAGGACACTGAAGTTATGATAGATCATAAAAGAGTGTTAATGTTTGGCTCTAATTCATATTTAGGCTTAACAAATCACCCAAAGATCAAAGAAGCTTCGAAAAAGGCAATTGATAAATATGGTACAGGCTGCGCCGGTTCACGATTTTTGAACGGCACGCTTGATATACATATCGAATTAGAGAACAGGCTTGCGGAATATGTTGGCAAACCGGCAGCAGTGCTTTTCAGTACAGGCTTCCAGGTTAACTTAGGCGTATTATCATGTGTTACGGGCCGTAACGATTATCTTATTTTAGATGAATATGACCATGCTTCATTAATTGATGGCAGCCGTCTTTCATTTTCAAAAGTGATAAAATATGCTCATAACGACATGGCGGATCTTGAGCGAAAACTGAGCATTCTTCCTGAAGAAGCTGTAAAGCTTATTGTGGTTGATGGCATATTCAGCATGGAAGGCGACATTGTAAAATTACCTGAAATTGTTGAGCTTGCCGATAAATACGGCGTTAATATTATGGTTGATGATGCCCACAGCTTAGGTGTTATTGGCCACAAAGGCGCAGGAACAGCTTCGCATTTCGGCCTTACTGATGATGTTGACCTGATAATGGGTACTTTCAGTAAATCGTTGGCATCATTAGGCGGTTTTATTGCCAGCGATGCTGTTACAATTGATTATTTAAAACATCGCGCACGTTCGCTGATGTTTAGCGCCAGTATGACTCCGGGTTCAGTTGCCAGCGTAATTGCAGCACTTGATATCATTGAGTCGGAGCCTGAACGCATACAGAAACTTTGGGACAACACCAACTATGCAATGAAACTCCTTTTAGATGAAGGATTTGACCTCGGGCCTACTGAAAGCCCGATATTGCCTATTTATGTTCGCGACAATGACAAAACATTTCTTGTAACAAAATACCTGCAGGATGCAGGCATATTTGTTAACCCGGTTGTATCGCCTGCTGTTCCTTCGGATTCATCTTTATTGCGTTTCTCATTAATGGCAACTCATACATTTGACCAGATTGATGAGGCAATAGATAAAATAACCCGTGCATTTAAGGAAGTAGGTGTTGTTTCGGCGGTTAAGGAAAAAATATGATAGAAGTAATTCCGGTCAGCTCAAAAAAAGAGCTGACATTTTTTATAGATTTCCCCCACGATCTGTATAAAAATGACCCTTACTACGTTCCGGAATTATTTATCGCCCAAAGGGACCTGCTAACAAAGCATCCTTTTCATAAACACAATTCGCTACAGGCTTTTTTGGCTTATGATAATGGCAAAATAGTTGGCCGCATTGCCGCTATTTTAAATAATACGCATAACGAGTATAATAACCGTAACGACGGTTTCTTTGGCTTTTTTGACTGTATTGATAACAATGAGGCAGCTACTGCCCTGTTCAATAACGTAACCAAATGGCTAAAGGAAAAGGGCGTTACCCAAAAAATAATTGGCCCTGTAAATTTCTCGACCAACGAACCATGTGGCTTGCTGGTTGAAGGATTTGATAGTTCGCCGGTTTTAATGCAAACCTATAATAAGCCTTATTATATGGGTTTGCTGGATAAGCAGGGATTTGAAAAACAAGTGGACCTGATAGCCTGGAACTGGGAAGGGCAAAATTATGACGATAAATCTGTTCGCCTTTTAAGCACTTTGCAGGAAAGGCTTAAAAGGAACAACATCGTCATCCGCAATGTAAACCTTAAGGACTTTAAGAACGAAACCGTAAAACTGCGCGAGGTTTATAATAAAGCGTGGGATATGAATACCGGCTTTGTACCATTGAGTGATGAAGAATTTGACTGGCTTGCGAAGGATCTTAAATTAATTTTAGATACCGACTTTACCTTGGTTGCCGAACAGGATGGCAAAATTGTGGCTTTTGGTTTAGCATTGCCCGATTATAACCAGCTATTCAAAACCATAAAACGCGGCCGTTTATTTCCTACCGGGATATTTAAACTGCTGTTCAATAAGAAAAAGATATCGCGCATACGCATATATGCATTAGGGGTGATAGATGGCTACCGCAAAATGGGTATTGAAGCCGTTTTGTATGGTACTATTATTAAGGAGTATAAACGGAAAGGCTATAAATGCGCCGAGGCCGGGTGGACACTCGAAAACAATACCCTTATAAATAATGCTATCGCAGCCATAAAAGGCGATCCGTACAAAAAGTACAGGCTATACGAAAAAGACATATGAAGAAGCGGGTTTTAATAACCGGTGCAAGCGGATTCCTGGGTTATCATTTGGTTGAAGAGGCCTTAAAAAACAATCTCGAAGTGTATGTTGCCGTTCGCAAAAGCAGCAGTATAGCGCACCTTAAACATTTCGATATACAATACACTTATCCAAATTTTGGCGATATTATATCACTAAAAAAAGAATTAAAAGAAAAGCAGTACGATTATATTATACACGCCGCAGGCATTACCAAAGCACGGTCAGCACAGGAATATAAAACTGTAAATTCCGATTACACTTATAACCTGGCAGCAGCAGCACAATCGGCAGGCATTAATTTAAAGGGCTTTGTTTTTATCAGCAGCCTGGCAGCGGTTGGGCCACTCGACACTTTAAGCGGCATTATTACCGAACAAACCCCACCCCGCCCGGTTACAGCCTACGGCAAAAGCAAACTGCTTGCCGAAGAAAAGCTAAGTAGTATCTCATCGCTTAACTATATAATTCTGAGGCCAACGGCTATATATGGCCCCAGGGACAAAGACATATTTATTTTTTT